>NZ_JBXAJM010000002.1:450166-583364 GCF_058797315.1 Pseudomonas sp. GW823-FHT02F05 | reverse complement strand
GTCGTAGCCGTAGCGCAGGGTGCCCCAGCCCTGGTGTTCGGCGGTGAGGCGGTTTTGGCGGTCGTATTCGTAGGCCAGCGCCCAGTGGCCGTCCTCGACGCTAAGGAGGTTGCCCTGGCGGTCGTAGGCATAGTCGACAACGCTGGCATCGGGCAGGGTTTTTCGGACGAGGCGACCGGCGTGGTCGCGCTCGTAACGGGTGATTAGCTGACTGTTATCGTCGCCGTATTCGGTCTTCTCCAGCAGGTTGCCGTTGAGGTCGTAGACGTAGGCGGTGCGTTGGCCGTCGAAGCCGGTTTCCTGCTGGATCAGGCCGTTGGGGTGGTAGTCGAGTTGGTAGGTTTCGCCGGCTTCGTTTTCGATCTCGGTGAGCAATAGCCGAGCGTTGTCGTAGCGGTACTTGACCTGGGTGCCGTCGGCGTTGAGACGGCGGCTGATCAGGTGCAGGCCGTCGACGTATTCATAACGGGTGACGTGGCCGAGTTCGTCGCGTTCGGCGATGATTTTGCCGTAGGGGTTGTAGCTGAACTCCTTACAACCACCGCCTGGCTGGGTCAGTTTCAGCAAGCGTCCTGCGGCGTCCCACTGATACTGGATTAGTGCGCCATGCTCATCCTCACGGGCAACCTGTCGACCCAGATCGTCATAGCGATAACGCTTGATCCCACCATTGGGCAATTGCTCCTCAAGCAGTTGCCCGCGTTCGTTCCACACCAGTCGATGGCAACTGCTGTCGGGATACCAAACCCCAATTAATTGCCCATGTTTGTCATAGCTGTAGTCAGTAACCTCTCCATCGGGATCGGTCCTACGCGTAACATCGCCTTGTTCATTACGCTCATATTTCCAGACCGCCTGCCCACGCCTGACAACCCGTACAAAACCGTTGTCATGCTCGTAGGACGTTGGCTCATCATCCCCCGGAAACAGCGCCACCAAGCGTCCGGCATCGTCGTACTGATAGGCCGTCACCGCGCCCATCGGGTCTTGCTCGACGGTCAGTCGGCCTTTGTCATCGTAAGATTTGTAATGCTGAGCGCCGTCCGGATCGATGCGCTGCACCAAGCGCGCCCGGTCGTCATGGACATAGACTTCCTGGCTACCATCGGCGTTATGCACGGTGACGCGCCCGTCATCGCCCCAGGCATAACGCGTGTCCATCTGCGAAAAACTCGCCCAATGCCGCACACATCGCGCCGCCTTGCCAGTGCCTTCCCATTCCCAAAAGAAACTCGCCCCACCGGCCAGTTGGCGTTCCAGAATGACGTGCTGATCGTCGTACCGATAACGCTCGCTTTCCCCGACAGCATTGGTCGCGCAGACCAGTCGTCCGTGTTCGTCATAGGCGTAGGAAACAACGTTTTGCTCGGTCTCCCACACGTAGGGCTCTCGCCCTTTGGCGCGATGTACCTGATAGTCCACCGCAACGATGCGATCCAACTCATAACGCAACAGCAGCGAGCGACCCGCGCCGTTATCCAGCCGCTCAATCCGCCCTGAACGATCACGGAAAAGGCGCAGGCGGTTGTCATACGCATCGCTTATCGAGACCAGCACACCATCGCGGAAGTGAAAGAACCGCGAGGCCTGGGCCAGCACCAGTTCATCAGGAGCCGAACCCAAATAGATCGCCGCTTCGGCCAGGCTATTGGTGATCGCAGGTCGAGCGGCAGTCGGCAAGGGCAGGGTAGTCGAGCGGTTCTCATGGTCGGTCCACACCACCGAATCGCCCGACACCACCAGCCGATGAGCCAGCCCATGACTCCAGCCAAACCCCAACCCACACTCGACTTCCACCGCACTGGTGCGGTACAACCGCGTCCACTCAAACGGCAAGATCCCATCCAGCGCGCCGTCGGTAAGGGTCAGCAATTCCTCGCCGGTGACCATCGACACCGGGCAGCCGTTGGTAACGGTCTTGTCCGCTGGCGCCGCCGCATCGCCTTTAGGATTTGAAGCCACAGCCGGCACATCATCCACACGCTCTTTCTGCGTCAGCACCGCGTTCTGTCGCGCCCGCCAGCGCATCTGCACCGTGCCTTGCTTCAGCCCTCCCACCACCCCGCGAACCGCCACCGCTTTGTAGCGGTTCACCGCCTGCATGAACTTCGTGAGGATCGTCAGCACACCGGTCACGAAACCCACGGCTGACTGAAGCACCCGCGCACCGTACTTGACCAGGCGCATACTCAAATACGCTACGCCCGCTGCCGGCAGCGCGATGGTCAACACCACGCCAATCACCAGGTCAATCAGCAGCGATACCATAAAACCGGCGGCCGCTTGCGCAACTTCACTAGGTGGTAACGCCTCCAGCCAGATCATGGCGGTGCGCAGTAACAGGTACAGCGCCGCCTCATCACTGGCCAGCAACATCGCCTGTTCCATGACCTTGGGCGCATCGGTGGCGATTTGCGCCAACTTCGCCGCCTCGCTACCCAGTTGCTCGACGTACTTGAGCGGGTCTTCAAGAATCGCCTGCACCTGCTTGATGCTGTCCCACACCTCCGTGATCGCTGCCCAACTGCCGGCGAGCACGCCGTTGCCTATTGCGCTGGCCGGGGACTGCTGCCAATGCGGCTTGAAGCCTTGCCACTGCTCGCGCAGCCATTGCTCCAGATCCGCAGTCAGCCCGGCATAGGAAGCAAACAAGGCATCGACTTGCTGCGCTGAAACACCGCCCTGAACCCTTACCTGATAGCGCCCGCCGGCGGCGCATTCGTGGAAACCGTCGCCGTGCTCGTCGAGCAGGATGACCCTGGAGCTGCCGTCATCCAGCCCGATCACTTCAACCGGAATATTGCTGATCGGCACGTCGTACGCTGACTCGAACCTGCTCTGGATCTTCAGCACACCCCCTGCCGGACAGCGGGCCACGGTGGAAAAGTCCGCATCGCCAAGACCGACCGACTGCTGTGCATCCCCAACCCGCAACACCCGATCCATACCCAGCAACGAAGGCATGTCCGCTGCATGACTGACCGTATCCAGCGCACGCGAATACCAGGCGCCCATCTGCTGGCGGTACTCCACCAGGCTCTTATGGAAACCATCCAGTTCGTGTTCGATAAAGGTAATGTGGGCTGCTTGGGTCATACGCGGCGGCTCCCCACAGGGGGCGGCCAGGTAACCAAGTCTCTAACAGGAAAAACCATCTGCACTCCCTCGCACTGTTTGATCAGGCGAGGGACTTTGCAGCGGTGGAAAGCGGAGGGGAGTAGAGCTTATCCGGCAGTTACGTGGGACGTTTCAGCAACCTTGTCGCGCAGTACCAGGCTGCACAGCGCCGGCAGAAACAACAGCGTCAACACCGTGCCTACCAGCACACCGCCAATCAGCACATAAGCCAGCGACGACCAGAACACCGAGAGCGTCAACGGAATGAACGCCAGCGCCGCCGCCAGTGCGGTCAGGATCACTGGGCGGGCACGCCGCACGGTGGCTTCGATAATGGCCTCGCGAATCGCCATGCCGTGGTCCTGGTTCTGGCGGATCTGGTCGGTGAAGATCAGCGTATTGCGCATCAGAATGCCGCCGATGCCAATCAGGCCCAGGATCGCGTTGAAGCCGAACGGCTGGTTGAACAGCAACAAGGTCGGCACTGCACCAATCAGGCCCAAAGGCGCGGTAGCGAACACCATGAACATCACGCCGAATGAGCGCACCTGGAACATGATCACCGTGAGGGTCAGCAGGATCATGATCGGAAACAGCGCCGCCAGGGCCACGTTGGCCTTGGCGCTTTCCTCAACCGGGCCGCCGATGTCGATTTTGTAACCGCTGGGCAGCTTGGCGATCAGCGGTTGCAGGTCTTTGTACACCGCCATTTCCACATCGGGCGGTTGTACGCCATCGATGATGTCGGCGCGTACCTCCACGGTGGTGGCGCGGTCGCGGCGCTTGAGGATCGGTTCTTCCATCACCGCCTGAAAATGCCCGACCTGTGCCAGCGGCACCGACGTACCGGCGCTGTTGGTCAGCGTCATGTTGTTCAGGTTGGCCAGGTCTTCGCGTTGGCTGCCTTGGGCGCGGGCCACCACTGAGACGGTGCGGTTGCCTTCGCGAACTTCGGTGATCGGGTTGCCGCTGAGCAGGGCGTTGAGTTGGGACTTGACCTCGTCGGGGGTAAAACCCAGCAAGCGCAAGCGATCCTGGTCCAGCACCAGGCGATAACCGCTGGCACGCTCGCCCCATTCTAGGAAGGTGTCTCTGGTCAGCGTGTTGCCGGCCACGACCTGACGCACGTCTTCAGACAGCCCGCGCAGCACATTCAGGTCGGGCCCCGAGACGCGAAACACCACCGGGAACGGCACCGGCGGGCCGAAGACGAGCTGCGTGACCCGTACCCGCGCCGACGGAAATTCGCCTGCCGCAATGCGCTCGCGCATCCGCAGTTTCAGCGCGTCGCGGGCGTGGGAGTCCGGGGTTTGCACGATCAACTTGGCGAACGCCGGGTCTGGCATTTCAGGGTTCAACGACAGGAAAAACCGCGGTGCACCGCCGCCCACATAGGTGTCGACCATACTGGTCTGCGGTTCTTGCAACAGCGCCTTCTCCACCTGCGCCGCCACGGCTTCGGTGCTTTTGAGCGCGCTGCCGGGTGGCATATACACTTCCAGAATCAGCTCCGAGCGGTCGGAGTCCGGGAAGAACTGTTTCTTCACCACCGCCATACCCAGGCCGCATACCACGAACGCGGCCACCACCATGCCGGTCACCAGCCAGCGCCCGCGCACGCAGGCCTCCACTAGGCTGCGCAGTTTCTGGTAGTAGCGCCCGGCATAAATCGCATCATGCCCGCCGGGCACTGGCTTGATCTGCGGCAACAACTTCACGCCCAGGTAAGGCGTAAACACCACGGCCACCAGCCAGGATGAAATCAGGGCGAAATCCACGATCCAGAAGATATTGCCGGCGTACTCACCCGCCCCGGAGCGCGCAAACCCAACCGGCAGAAAACCGATGATGGTGACCAGGGTGCCGGTCAGCATCGGCGCCGCCGTAGAGCTCCAGGCATAGGTGGCCGCGTGGATGCGGTCAAAGCCTTCTTCGAGTTTGACCACCATCATCTCGATGGCAATGATCGCGTCGTCCACCAACAGGCCCAGGGAGATGATCAATGCGCCGAGGGTCACGCGATCGAATTCACGGCCGGTGACCAGCATGATCACGAACACGATCGACAGCGTAAGCGGCACGGCCGCCGCCACCACCAGCCCCACGCGAAAGCCCAGGGCCAATAGGCTGATCAGCATCACCACGGCCAGGGCCACGAAGAATTTGAGCATGAACTCGTTGACCGCCAGGCTGATGTTTTTCGCCTGGTCGGAGACTTTGGCGAAGTTCACGCCCAGCGGCAGGTCGGCCTGGATTCTGGCTTCCTGGGCCTGCAGGCTCTTGTCCAGTTCCAGGCCGTTCCAGTGCTTCTCCATGATCACGCCCAGCATCAACGCCGGGTCGCCCTGATGGCGGATGCGATAACTGGGCGGGTCTTCATAACCCCGGCTCACGGTGGCCACATCGGCGATGCGCAATACGCGGCCATTGACTTGCAGGGGCACGTTTTCGATCAGCGCGAGGCTGTCGAACGCGCCGTCGATGCGGATATAAGCGCGGGCGCCCGCCGTTTCGACGAAGCCTGCGGGCGCCACGGCATTTTGTGCGGCGAGGGCGGCGAAGATCTGTTCGGGCCTGATGCCCAGGGTCGCCAGGCGCTCATAGGAGAACTCGACAAACACGCGCTGGGCCTGCTCGCCAAGGATATTGACCTTTTTCACCCCTGGCAGGTTGAGCAAACCCTGGCGCAGCTCCTCGGCCATTTGCACTTGTTGGCGATGGGGCAGGTGTTCGGCTTCCAGGGCGTACAACGCAAAGTACACGTCGGAATATTCATCGTTGAAAAACGGCCCGATCACGCCCTTGGGCAGGCGCGTGGCTTCGTCGCTGAGTTTTTTGCGGGTCTGGTAGAACAGCTCCTGAATCTCGCTCGGGCGCGTGGACTCCAGGAAGGTCATGCGCATCGACACAAAGCCTGGCTGGGCGATGGTCTCGACGCGATCGTAGTAGTCCAGTTCCTGCAGGCGCTTTTCCAGGCGGTCGGCTACTTGCTCCTGCATCTCCTGGGCGGTGGCGCCGGGCCAGGCGGCGGTGATGGTCATGACCTTGACGGTAAACGAAGGGTCTTCTGCGCGCCCCAGCTTGCCGAACGCGAAGACCCCGGCAACGAGGATCGCAATCAGCAAGAACAAGGTGACGGCGCGGTGCTTGACGGCCAATTCGGAGAGGTTGATCCCGCGCATACTCATTGATCCTGCTTACGGTTGAGGGCCAGCGCCTGGGCGGGCAGCAAGCGCACCGTGTCGCCGCTGTGCAACAGGTGAGCGCCGAGGGCGACGATGGTTTGGCCGGGTGTTACGCCGCTGTCGAGCAAGGCGTCTTCCTGGCCGAGGCTGGCGACCTTCACCGGGGCAAAGCTGATCTTTTGATCATCGCCAATCAGCCATACGCCCGTGCCTTGCCCCGCATCCTGCAAGGCGCCAATCGGCACGCGGGTTTGCAGGGGCTGGCCGTTGCCTTGCAGGCGCACGGTGATGGTGGAGCCGAGGGCGAAACGCTCGACCGAACCCTGCAGCACGTAACGTGCGCGGTAGGTGCGGGTGACCGGGTCGGCGCTGGCGGACAGTTCGCGCAGGGTGGCGGTCACGGCCTGGTCGGCTGCGCCAAAGGGAAACGCCAGGGCTTTTTGCGCAGCCAGGTCACGCCGGTTCTCCGGCAGGTTGACGATGGCTTCGCGGGCGCCGTCATGGGCCAGGCGCGCCACGGTTTGCCCTTCGGCCACCACTTGGCCGCGATCGGCCAGCACGTCGGTGATGATGCCGTCGCCATCGGCCTTGAGTACCGAATAAGTGCGACGGTTTTCGATCTGGCTGGCATCCGATTGCGCCGCGGCCAGTTCGGCCTGGGCGACGCGCAGGTTGGTGGCCGACTGGTCGAAGATCTGCCGCGACACCGCGCCGGTGCTGGCCAGGCGCTGGTAACGGTTTTCATCGTCACGGCGCTGGCGCAGTTGGGCCTGGGCGGCGTTGACGCGGTTCTTGGCCGAGCGCAGCGCCAGTTCGAAGTCGCCGATGTCCAGCACCAACAGGGTGTCACCACGGGAGACGTGCTGGCCGGGGTCGACCTTGCGCTCGATCACCTTGCCGCTGACCCGAAAGCCCAGGTCGCTTTCAGTGCGTGCCGCCACCACGCCGGTATAGGCGCTTTGCTGGGTGCCGGCTGCTTCGACTGTGGCGGCCAGCACCGGGCGCGATGTGGGCGCCTGGGCGGCGCTGTCGGCCTTGCTGTTACAACCACTGAGGACCACCAGCAGAGCCAGTGGCGTGAGAAGGCGCAGGGGGAGAGGGGGCATGACGAACTCCAGGGTGACCATAGGGCAAAAAATTATGGACATAATTTTTCGCTCATATTATTGTCGAAATATAAATTAATCCAGCCCCCGGATACTCCCCATGGCAAACGCCCCGGCACCCTCACGCAGCTTGCTGTTCTTGCTGGTTGCCCTCACCGCATTGGGTGAAGTCTCGACGCAACTGATCATCCCCGGCCTGGGTGCCATCGAGCACGCGCTGCAGGCGCCGCAAGGCTCGGCACTGATGGCGCTGTCGGCATTCGTTGCTGCGTTTGGCCTGGGGCAGCTACTGTTCGGGCCGCTGTCGGATCGCATCGGCCGGCGGCCAGTCTTGATCGGGGGCCTGACGCTCTACGTAGTGGCGACGCTGGCGATGCTGCTGGTCACCGACATCCAGCAGTTTATCGCCGCTCGGGTGTTGCAAGGCCTGGGCGCGTGCGCCGCGCTGGTACTAGCGCGCACCGTGGTGCGCGATGTGTGGAAAGCCGAGGCAGGCCCGGCCCTGGCGCTGACGATGATCGGCATGTTGTATGCCATCGTCGTTGCGCCGATAGCAGGGGGCTTGCTGATCAAATTACTGGGGTGGCGTGCGCCCATCGCCCTGGCGTTGGTGATCGGCAGCCTGGTGTTATTGCTGGCGCTGCTGTTCTTTCGCGAGAGCAATCATCACCTCGACCCCAGGGCCGCACACTGGCGCACCCTCGGCGGGCAGTATCTGGATCTGCTCAAGGGGCGCCAGTATCGTGCTTACGCGGTGGCCCTGGCGTGTACCTATGGCGCGATGTTTGCGGTGATCGCGGGTTCATCGGCGGTGTTTATCAATCTGCTGGGGTTCAGCAGCCTTGAATACGGGCTCAACTTCGGGCTGATTGTGTCGATGCTGATCGTCGGCTCCACCTACACCCGGCGTAACATTCAGCGCCTGGGGCCGCAGCGCATTGTGGCGATGGGTGTGACGATGGTGGCGGTGGGCGGGGTGGCAGCCCTGGCGATTTACCTGGTGTTCGGGTTGTCGGTAGTGGGGCTGGATATTCCCATCGCCCTGGTCACGCTCGGCGGCGGCCTGGTGCTGCCGGGATCCGTTACCGGGGCCGTGATGCCCAATGCGCACCGTGCGGGTTTAGCCGCCGGGCTCATGGGATTTGCACAGATGTTCGGCGCCACGTGCAGCGGGTTGCTGCTGAGCCAGTTACGCGATGGCAGTGCCGCGCCGATGATCGTTATCCAGGCCGGGTTTGCACTGTCGGCACTGGTTGCCTTTCAACTGCTGCGCCAACGCCAGGTTAAAACGCTGTCCTATATATAGAACGATCAGGGCCATTTTTACCGGCTAGTGCTCAAGGGTGAGGCGATTTAAGGTGTACTCACTTTGGAGGTACACCATGAAAAAGCTGATTGGTATCTACACCAGCCCCCGCGCCCACTGGGTCGGTGATGGCTTTCCGGTACGCACGCTGTTTTCCTACGACACCATGGGCAAGCACATCAGCCCATTCCTGTTGCTGGATCACGCAGGTCCAGCCGAATTCACCCCGACTGAACAACGTCGCGGCGTCGGCCAGCACCCGCATCGCGGTTTTGAAACCGTGACCATCGTCTACAACGGCGAAGTCGAGCACCGCGATTCTACCGGTGCCGGCGGCAAAATCGGCCCGGGCGATGTGCAATGGATGACCGCAGCCAAAGGGATCCTGCACGAAGAGTTTCACTCCCAAGACTTCGCCCGTAGTGGCGGCGCACTGGAGATGGTGCAACTGTGGGTCAACCTGCCGGCCAAGGACAAAATGGCGGATGCCGGTTACCAGACCATCGTCGATGGCGACATTCCAGTGCTGCCATTGGCAAACGACGCCGGCCACCTGCGCCTGATCGCCGGGAAATTTGCCGGTACTCAAGGCCCGGCCCGCACCTTCACGCCGATAGACGTATGGGACTTGCGCCTCAACGCCGGTAAAGCGGTCACGCTGGACCTGCACGCCGGGCGTAACACCGCCTTGGTGGTGCTCAGCGGCACGTTGTTGATCAATGGCGAAGAAGTCGCACGCCAGGGGCAATTGGCCCTGTTCGAGCGCGACGGTAAGCAACTGACCCTGGAGTCCAACGACGACGCCAAGGTGCTGCTGCTCAGCGGCGAACCCATCGACGAGCCCATCGTCGGGCACGGTCCGTTCGTGATGAACACCGAGCAGGAGATTCACCAGGCATTTGCCGACTTCCAGTCGGGCAAATTCGGGCAGATGCACGCCTGACGGTTCACCGCAACCTCCTGTGGGAGCTGGCTTGCCTGCGATAGCATCACCCTGGTGTAGCTGATACACCGCGGTGTTTGCATCGCAGGCAAGCCAGCTCCTACATTTTGTTTCCAGGTTTCTGATTTCATGCGATCTTCTCGGCATTCGCCCTGGAGTCGCCTGGATGCCCTCATTTATCGCTGATCACCCGATGCTGTGCGCCGTGGCGTTGATCCTGATCGACATCGCCGTGTGGCGCCTTATTTCCCCCAACCTGGCCAACTGGAAACTCGCAGCGCGGCTGGTGATTTTCGCGGTGTTCAGTGCCGTGTTGTTCAACGACGGCATGAACCCCATGCAAGCGGCGCCCTATGCCGATGACACCACCTTGCATCTGGCCGCCACGGCGCTGCAGATCGGCTGGTGGTTGTTCGCCGCGCGCACCCTCACGGTATTGCTCGGCGCGGTGATGATGCAGCGGGTCGGCCATACCGGGCGTTTGTTGCAGGACCTGATGGGCGCAGTGATTTTCCTCATTGCGATCATCGCCGCCATGGCCTACGTGCTCGACCTGCCGGTCAAGGGCGTGCTGGCCACCTCCGGCGCCGTGGCGATCATCGTCGGCCTGGCCTTGCAAAGCACCCTGAGCGATGTGTTTTCCGGGATCGTCCTCAATACCACCAAGCCTTACCAGATCGATGACTGGATCTCCATCGACGGCACCGAAGGCCGTGTCACCGATATCGACTGGCGCGCCACGCGCCTGCAAACCTCTCAGGGCAGCCTGGCGGTGATCCCCAACTCCCTGGCGGCCAAGGCCAAGATCATCAACTTCTCGCGTCCGGCGGACATGTTCGGCCTGGCGGTCAGCCTGCAAGTCAGCCCCCATGCGCGCCCGCAAACCGTGATCGAAGCGCTGGAGCGTGCGATGCAGGGCTGCCGGCCGTTGCTGGCCCAGCCGGCGCCCAGCGTCGCGTTCAAAGCGTCCACCGGCAGTGGCGTGGAATATGAAATCAGCGGCTTTGTGCCGGCCATGGGCCTCAAGCGCGAAACCCGCAACCAGCTTTACGACCTGGCCTACCGGCATTTGCAGGCGGCGGGCGTGGGGCTGTTGTCCGCCACCGAAGGCAGCACGCCGCCTGCGGTGTCTGGCGCCCGCGCCTTGCTGGAGCGCTCGTCGATCTTCTCGACCTTGCGCCAGGAAGAAAAAGACACCTTCAGCCAGAACATGACCCTGCACACCTACCGCGCTGGTGAGATGATCCTGGCGGCGGGGGAGGTCAGCGATCACCTGTTCATCATCGAGTCCGGCGTGGTCTCGGTGCTGTTGATCAAGGACGGGCACAAGTTCGAGGCTGGGCGCATGGGCCCTGGTGAGGTGATCGGTGAGTCCGGCATCCTCTCCGACCAGGCGGCGCTGGCGGATTTTTCGGCCAAGACCTACTGCACGCTCTACCGCATTGAAAATGAATACCTCAAGCCGTGCCTGGACGCACGGCATGATATCGGCGAAGCCATGAAGGCGCTCCTGGATTTCCGCCGCCATGCCGCCCAGGCCCTGACCGAAGACGCGCCCGTGGTACCGGTCAAGAAGGGCTTCATCCAGTGGCTGAGGAACCGCGGCCTGTAGATTGGTCACCTGTTCTTCGCCCGGATTGGCTATTTCTCCAGAACGCTGCGCTGACTACTCTGCGCACCTATCCCAACGTTCTGGAGATTCACCATGCAAACCCGTACCGATTTCTACACCGCTTCCCCAGACGCCATGAAAGCCATGCTCGCCCTGGAAGCGGCGGTCGGCAAACTTTCCATCGAACTGCCACTGCTGGAACTGGTGCGCCTGCGCGTTTCGCAGATCAACGGCTGCGCGTTCTGCCTGGACATGCACACCGCCGATGCACGCAAGGGCGGCGAAACCGAGCGGCGCCTGTACACCCTGTCGGCCTGGCGTGAAACCCCGTTCTTCACGCCGCGCGAGCGTGCTGCCCTGGCCTGGGCCGAAAGCCTGACCCTGCTCAGCCACACCCACGCCCCCGACGAAGACTTCAACGCCTTGGCTGCGCAGTTCAGCCCACAGGAGCAAGTCGACCTGAGCGTCGCCATCGCCACCATCAACAGCTGGAACCGCCTGGCGGTGGGCTTTCGCAAGATGCCCAAGTAACGATCAGAGAGTTGCTGCTTTTTGTGGCGAGGGAGCTTGCTCCCGCTCGACAGCGAAGCTGGAGCCGGATTTTTAGGGGCGCTTCGCACCCCAGCGGGAGCAAGCTCCCTCGCCACAGAGTCGCAGGTTCAGAAATTTACTGAAGCACTCAGGCGCGCCGTCAGCGGTGCGCCCTGGAACAGGTAGTCATCGCCCATATACTCGCCCGCGTCGCGCCAGTAGCGCTTGTCGAACAGGTTATCGACGCTCAGGCGAAACACGGTCTCGTAGCCATCGACCTTGGTGGTGTAGCGGCTACCGACGTTGACCACCGCGTAGTCGCCCACTTCCACGTTGCCGGTGCGATTGGCAGACTTCTTGGCGCTGTATTGCACGCCGCCCAATACCGCCAGGCCGTTGACCCAGGGCAGGGCGTAGTCGGCGTACACGCTGGCGCGCAGCTTGGGCACGTTGATCGCCTGGTGGCCTTCGTATTCCGGCGTGCCGCTACCGCTCACCCGCGCTCGGATCGCGGCCACGCTGGTGGTGATCTGCAGACGGTCGGTGGCCCAGCCGTTGGCGGACAGTTCAATGCCGGTGTTTTTTTGCTGGCCCTGCTGCACGTAGTTGAACGTGCCACCTTCGGGCTTGGCGTACTGGTAAGCCTGGCGCGTCTGGAATACAGCGGCGGCGAAGCTGATACGGCGCCAGTCGTATTTCACCCCGGCTTCGATCTGGCGCGAGACGGTGGGGGCGAGTGTTTCATCGGCATTGTTTGCAAACCACGGCGCGGTGCCGCCCAGGGACAGGCCCTTGCTGTAGCTGGTGTACAGCGAAACGTTGTCCACTGGCTTGTAGATCAACGAGGCCTGGGGCAGGAACACGTACTGTTGGGTGTGGCGTGTCTGGTTGCCAGTGACGCTGTCGAAGGCTTTTTCGTCCAGGCGCACTTCACGGCCGCCGAGGATGGTTTGCCAGTGCTCGTTGAAGCGGATGCGGTCGGTGACGAACAGCCCGTACTGGCGGCTGTCGAGGTTGCGGTGGCTGTCGTTCAACGGCTTGTCGGTCGGGGGAAAGCTCGGCACCTCTTCGTTGATATTGGCGGTGCCGATGAATTCGTTGACCGACTTGCGTTTGTCGATCACTCGGCGAAACGCGCTGCTGCCAAAGGTCAGTTCATGGCCGATGCCGGCAGTGTCGAAGAGGCCGGTCATGGCCGCCTGGATTTCGTCGTCGCGGCGAGTGTCGTCCGGGCTGCGGTAGTCGTAGACGTCGTAATTGCCTTCGGGGCTGAAGTAGTTCGGCACGCTGGCGGCACTGCAACTGGCCGAACCATAGCAACCCCAGGCAAACGAGCTGTAGTCATCAATCACCACCTTGCTACGCGCCGCGCTGACACTGCCTTTCCACTGATCGCTGAAACGGTACTCGAACTTGCCGTTGAGGTTCAGCGAATCAATCCCGACCTGCTTGCCGCCCGTCTGGTGCCCCAACAGCTTCTTCGGTGAAGCACCGTGGGGCACTTCGGTGCCCCCCAGCAGTTGATACCCCGGTACCGAACGCTGTTGCTTGTTCTGGTATTCGGCGTCCAGTTGCAGCACGGCGTCGGGGCTGATGTTCCAGTCAAAGGCCAGGGACACGAAATCGCGCTGGCCGTTGGCGTGTTCCACATAGGCATTGAGGTCTTCATGGGCGACGTTGACGCGCAGGCCGAACTGCTGCTCGCTGCCAAACCAGCCGCCGACATCGGTGGCGATATAACCGCTGCCGCGATCATCGGTGGACACCGTCACCGAGCGCACATCCTGGGGGCGTTTGGTCACGTAGTTGATCACCCCGCTGGGCTCGGAAATGCCGCTCTGCAAACCCGCCAGGCCCTTGAGCACTTCCACCTGCTGCTTGTTTTCCAGCGCGACGTTCTGCTCGCCGGTGATGGTGCGCCCGTTGATCTTGTAGCTGCTGGCTGCATTCAGCGAGAAGCCGCGCACCACGAAGTTTTCGTAATAGCCGATGGGCGCGTAACTGTCGCCAACCGAGGCATCGTTGCGCAGCACTTCACTGAGCAAGCGTGCCTGCTGGTCCTTGATCAGCGCGGCGTTGATCACGGTGATCGAGGCGGGGGTGTCCAACAGCGGCGCTTCATCAAAGCCGCCCACCGACGCGGTTTCACTGCGGTAGCCCGACTCATCCTGGCCCTGGACCTTTACCGTCGGCAACTCGATCTCGGCGGCCAGGCTGCTGCCGATGCCGCCACTGAGCAACAGGCCGAGGGCGAAACGTGAAGTGACGACGGGGCGAAAACGCAAAACCATGGGGCAAGGCCTTAAAGCGCTGGGCGGGGGGGCGCCTAAGCTAGGCATAAGCGCGGCCTTTTACAAGCTTTCGCGCAAGGTTCATGCGGCGAGACAACCCGTCTCAGCTCCGATGCCGATCCTGTTACGGCTCGACAGCCAGGCGCCGACTTGCGATAGACAAGGCTCCCCTCATCGTTTCAGGAGATTGTCATGGGTATCGCAGGTAAAGTCGCGCTGGTCACCGGCGCCGGGCAGGGCATAGGCCGGGCTATTGCCATGCGCCTTGCACAGGACGGCGCCGATGTCGCGTTGGTGGACATTGACGGCGCCAAGCTCAACGCCGTGGCCGCCGAAATCGTCGCCACCGGCCGCAAAGCCTCTGTGTTCATCGCTGATGTATCCAGACGCGAACAGGTGACGGCTGCGGTAGAGCATGCCCACCAGACGCTGGGCGGATTCGACATCATCGTCAATAACGCCGGAGTGGCGCAGATCGACTCATTGCTCTATGTCAGCCCGCAGCAGGTCGAGCGCACCCTGGATATCAACGTCAAGGGCGTGCTTTGGGGGATCCAGGCGGCCGCCAACAAATTCAAGGCACTCAAGCACAAGGGCAAAATCATCAATGCTTGTTCAATCGCAGGGCATGAAGGCTTTGCGTTGTTAGGGGTCTACTCGGCGAGCAAATTCGCGGTGCGCGCCTTGACCCAGGCGGCGGCCAAGGAACTGGCGAGCGCGGGGATCACGGTAAACGCCTATTGCCCCGGTGTGGTGGGCACCGATATGTGGGTTGAGATCGACAAGCGCATGGCCGAGATTACCGGGGCGCAGGTGGGGGCAACCTACAAGCAGTACGTGGATGGGATTGCCTTGGGCCGTGCGCAAACGCCGGAGGATGTGGCGGGGTTTGTGGCATTTCTGGCAGGCCCGGACGCAGACTATATGACCGGGCAGGCGCCGTTGATCGACGGTGGCCTGGTCTACCGCTGACAGCGTGGTCGACTCGCCTGCGTGGGAGTCGATCCCTTGTATCAGTGGGTTTTGCCGGGCATATCAATACCCAGCTGGTTCACGCGTCGGTACAGGGTTGCCCTTGAAATCCCCAGGGCCTGTGCCGCAGGTGAGGGTTTCCAGCGATGGCGAATCAACGCATCCAGAACCATTTGACGCTCGGGGCTGGCGCTCTGTTCGGCCAGCCCTTGAGGCTGCTCGCCCCGGATATCAATCGGCAAATCCGCCACTTGCAGCGTAGTCCCTTCGCACACCGCACAGGCGTACGCCAGCACATGCCGCAGTTGCCGCACATTGCCCGGCCACGCATAACCCAGCAGCAATTGCAGTGCGGCCTGGCCGATGCCCAACGACACGCCACTGTTACGCGCCTCTTGCTCCAACAGCCGATTGATCAGGGCCAGCTTATCGGTGCGTTCGCGCAACGGTGGCAGGCAGAAACGCGCACAACCCAGGCGAAAGTACAGGTCTTCACGGAATCGGCCCGCGCTGACCAGCGCCGCCAAATCGCGGTGGCTGGCGCAGATCACCTGAATGTTCACCACGCGGGTTTTCGCTGCGCCCAACGGCGCGACTTCACCCTCGGCCAGCACCCTCAGCAACCGTGTCTGCAACGCCAGCGGCATATCGCCGATTTCGTCGAGGAACAACGTACCGCCGTCGGCTTTCAGTAGCAGCCCGCTCATGCCTTTGCTGGACGCTCCGGTGAAGGCGCCGGGCGAATAGCCGAACAGCTCGCTTTCAATCAGGCTTTCGGGAATCGCCGCGCAGTTCACCGCCACAAACGGCCCGTCCCGGCGCGTGCTGTGCTCATGCAACTGGCGGGCGAAGACTTCTTTGCCGACGCCGGTTTCACCTTGCACCAGCACGGGCAGGTTGCGGTCCTTGACCCGCGCAGCCAAGCGCAGGTGCTCCTGGATCCGCGGGTCGACTTGAGTCTCTGGCAGCGCCCGAACCGAGGGGCGTCGGGGTGCATTGACCCTCACGTGTACCGCGTCGGGCTTGCCCAGCCAGTGCAACTGCCGGGTTGACTGATCAGTGGCTGCACGCAATGCATCCACATCGAACACTTCGCCGATATGCTCAGGCAGTTGGCCAAAGCGCAAGCGCAGGGCTTGACGCGCCTTGCTGTTCAAGGCGTGCAGACGTCCGTCCTGGTCCCAGGCCAGCAGCAGGTCGGGTTGGCTGTCGACAAAGCCTGGAGTGCTATGGGCTTGTAATACCCAGTGCTGCCGGGCGCTGTGCATGAAAAAAGCGTTTTCGATGGCCTGGGCGCTCTGCGCCACCATCTGCCGTATCAGGTGCTGGCTGCCGCGGTCATCCGGCGACTTGAGCGCCGAGACATCCAGCACACCCAACAGGTGGCCCTGCGGGTCGAAGATGGGCGCAGCCGAACACGTCAGGCCGATAAACGCTGCGCGAAAGTGATCACGCTTGTGCACCGTCACCGCTGTTTTACTGGTCAGCACCGTGGCCACGCCGCAGGTGCCTTCCTCGGCTTCCGACCAGCAGGTGCCCAGGTAAAGGCCGGCCTTGCGGCAGTCGGTGCGAATGCTCGCATCGACACGGTGATCGATGGTCTGGCCCTGGGCGTCGGTGAGCATCACGCAGTAGTCGGCATGGCGCACGCGATGGTGCAACTGTGCGACTTCTTCGCCGGCGATGCGCATGAACAGCTCGGCGCGCTCGCGGCATTCCTTGAGCAAGGGTTCGCTGAGGATACGTGGACCTTGCAGGGAGCCGGGGTCCAGGCGGTGTTGCTCCATGGACCGCCGCCACGAATCGAAGATCAGCGACGGCACGGGCGCCTGGGGCAGGCGCTCGGCATTGCGGACCACGCGACTGACACAGTCGACATGCTCCCTGGAGTTCATGGCGAGCATAAAGCCTCCGGTTCTCAAGCTTTGTTGTTATGCGCGTCATTAAGCGCGCATGTGCGCCGACGGACAAGGGCACCCTGACCAACGCCTGCATTGAGACGCTGCGTCTCATGCCGCTGAGACTCAAGGGTCGAACTGCGTGGTTGCGTCTCACATTTAGTCGACCACTTGCCTGGGCATCGCTGTGTGGCACGGCTCTGGATCAAGGCTTTGCCAGGTTTTCTCGACGGTTGGCACAAGCTGTGCTGAACAGCTTGGCACTGGCCGCAGCCAGTTTTTTGTGCGTCGAGACAACCTGGAGAACAACAAGATGTCCACCCACCTGTGCACCGATCAGTTACTGCATGCCTACACCGTGATGCGCACCATCCGCGATTTCGAAGAACGCCTGCATGTGGAGTTCGCCACCGGCGAGATCCCCGGTTTCGTTCACCTGTATGCCGGTCAGGAAGCCTGCGCCGCTGGCGTCATGGCGCACCTCAATGACGATGATTGCATCGCGTCCAACCACCGCGGCCACGGACACTGCATCGCCAAGGGCGTCGACGTGTTCGGCATGATGGCCGAAATCTATGGCAAGAAAACCGGCGTGTGCGGCGGCAAGGGCGGCTCCATGCACATCGCCGACCAAGAGAAAGGCATGCTCGGCGCCAACGGCATTGTCGGTGCCGGCGCACCGTTGGCCGCGGGGGC
This sequence comes from Pseudomonas sp. GW823-FHT02F05, assembly GCF_058797315.1. Classification (NCBI taxonomy): domain Bacteria; kingdom Pseudomonadati; phylum Pseudomonadota; class Gammaproteobacteria; order Pseudomonadales; family Pseudomonadaceae; genus Pseudomonas; species Pseudomonas sp. GW823-FHT02F05. The sequence continues at coordinate 565,707 of NZ_JBXAJM010000002.1, read as the reverse complement.
GGCGCTGGCTGCCAAGCTCAAGGGGTGCCAGGGCGTGGCAGTGGCATTTTTTGGCGACGGTGGCTCCAACGAAGGTGCCGTGTTCGAAGCGATGAACCTGGCGTCGATCATGCAGCTGCCGTGTCTGTTTGTCGCCGAAAACAACGGTTATGCCGAGGCCACTGGCGCCGGTTGGTCGGTGGCATGCAAAGACATCGCCGAGCGCGCCGCCGGGTTTGGTATGCCGGGTGTGATCGTCGACGGCAATGATTTTTTCGCTGTGCATGAAGCGCTCGGCGTTGCTGTGGAGCGGGCGCGCCAAGGCGACGGGCCGACACTGGTCGAGGTCAAGCTGAGCCGTTTCTACGGGCATTTCGAGGGCGATGCGCAAACCTATCGCGGTGCTGACGAAGTGAAAAACCTGCGCGAAAGCGCCGATTGCCTGGCCTTGTTCCGTCAGCGCTGCCATGCCGAAGGCTGGCTGGACGCAGCGCAGTTCGAGCGCATCGACGGTGAAGTGGCGCAGTTGATCGAAGACGCCGTGCGCCTGGCCAAAACCGATCCCAAGCCCCAGGCCGCCGACCTGCTAAGCGACGTTTACGTGGCCTACCGCTGATACCAACCCTATAAAAACAAGACGTGGAGAGAATCTAATGGCTCGTAAAATCAGCTATCAGCAGGCGATCAATGAGGCCTTGGCTCAAGAGATGGGCCGTGACCAGAGCGTATTCATCATCGGTCAGGATGTGGCCGGTGGCACCGGTTCCCCCGGTGAGCAGGACGCATGGGGCGGCGTGCTCGGCGTGACCAAGGGCTTGCACCCGCAATTTCCCGGGCGCGTGCTGGATGCACCGTTGTCTGAGGTCGGCTACGTGGGCATGGCGGTGGGCGCCGCTACCCGTGGCATGCGCCCAGTATGCGAATTGATGTTCGTCGACTTCATCGGCTGCTGCCTGGACCAGTTGCTCAACCAGGCTGCCAAGTTCCGCTATATGTTCGGTGGCAAAACCACTACACCGCTGGTGATCCGTGCCATGTACGGCGCCGGTTTGCGGGCGGCTGCCCAGCATTCGCAAATGCTCACCTCCATGTGGACGCATATCCCCGGCCTCAAGGTGGTATGCCCGGCCACGCCCTACGACGCCAAGGGCATGTTGATCCAGGCAATCCGCGACAATGACCCGGTGATTTTCCTGGAGCACAAAATGCTCTACGGCATGCAGGGCGACGTACCGCAAGAGCTGTACACGGTCCCGTTTGGCGAAGCCAACTTTGTGCGTGAGGGCAAGGATGTGACGCTGGTGACCTACGGCCGCATGCTGCATATCGCCCTGGAGGCTGCGGCCAACCTGGCGCGTCAAGGCATTGATTGTGAAGTGCTGGACCTGCGCACCACCAGCCCGCTGGATGAAGACAGCATCCTTGAAAGCGTCGAGAAAACCGGGCGCCTGGTGGTGATCGACGAATCCAACCCGCGCTGCTCGGTCGCCACCGACATCAGTGCCCTGGTGGCCCAGCGGGGGTTCGCTTTCCTGCGCGCTCCCATCGAGATGGTCACCGCGCCGCACACCCCGGTGCCGTTTTCCGATGCTCTGGAAGACCTGTACATCCCCAACGCCGCGAAGATCGAGGCCGCCGTGATGAAGATCGCCGACAAGAGGACTTCCGCATGATTCATACCCTGACCATGCCCAAATGGGGCCTGTCGATGACCGAGGGCCGCATCGATGTCTGGCTCAAACAACCCGGCGACCGAGTGGAAAAGGGCGAGGAAGTGCTGGACGTGGAGACCGACAAGATCTCCAGCAGTGTCGAGGCGCCTTTTAGCGGCGTGCTGCGTCGGGTACTGGCGCTCAGTGATGAAACCCTGCCGGTGGGCGCTCTACTGGGAATTGTGGTGGAGGGCGAGGCGACAGAGGCTCAGATCGATAGCGTGATCGAAAGCTTCAACGCCGGGTTCGTCTCCAGTGCCGCCGAAGCCGAAGAGGCCGGCCCCAGCGCACAAAAAGTCGAGGTAGGCGGGCGCTTGCTGCGTTATCTGGACATGGGCGAGGGCGGCACGCCGCTGGTGTTGGTGCACGGCTTCGGGGGCGATCTGAACAACTGGCTGTTCAATCAACCGGCCCTGGCCGCCGAACGCCGGGTGATTGCCCTGGACCTGCCGGGGCACGGGGAGTCGGGCAAGTCTCTGCAAACGGGAGACGCTGCCGAACTCAGTCACGCCGTACTGGCATTGCTCGACCACCTGACGCTCGACCGTGTGCATTTGGCCGGCCACTCCATGGGTGGGCTGGTGACCCTCACCGTCGCCAGCCTGGCGCCTGCACGTATCGCCTCCATCACCTTGATCGCCAGCGCCGGTCTGGGTGCCGATATCAACGGCGATTACCTGCGAGGTTTTGTCGAAGCCAACAACCGTAACGCGCTCAAGCCGCCATTGACTCAACTGTTCAGTAACCCTGCGCTGGTGACGCGGCAGATGCTGGAGGACATGCTCAAATTCAAGCGCCTGGAAGGGGTGGATCAAGCGTTGCGCCAGCTCGATCACAGGCTGTTCGATGGCGGGCGGCAGATGCTGGATCTTCGCAGCGAGGTGGGCCGCCAGCCGAGCCTGGTGATCTGGGGCAGTGACGACGCGATCATCCCGGCAAGTCACGCCCAAGGGCTGCAGGCTCAGGTGCATGTATTGCCGGGGCAGGGGCATATGGTGCAGCTGGAGGCGGCGGAGCAGGTCAATCAACTGATCTCCACTTTTTTGAACGCGCAGCCCTGATTGAGGTTTAAGGGAGGGACGGTTTGGCCTGTCCCTCCCACAAGGTCAAGCGTGTTTTTTCAGCTGGAGCGTTTCAGGGTTTCGCTGGGCAGCTCCTGAAAAAGCGCCCGGTAGCTGTTTGAAAACCGCCCCAAATGCCAGAACGACCAATTCATCGCGACCTCGGCGACCGTGGTGTCGGTCGTGCTCAGCAACTCACGCCGCGCCCCGTTCAACCGACGCAACCTTAACCACTGCGCCGGGCTCATCCCCGTGTAGGTCTTGAACCCTTGCTGCAATTGGCGCAACGGCACACCCGCAATCTGCGCCAGTTCCAACAGGTTGGCGGTTTCATCCGGTGCATCCGCCGCCCATTCGCCGATGCGCGCCATCAATTGGCGTTCTTCATTGCGCTTTTGCAATGAACTGCCGTCCAGGCACACGCAGGCGTTATCGAGGATAAACAGGCAGTCGTCGAGCAGTTGCTGGGTGAGGGCATCGCGGCTGATGGGGTCGGTCAGTGCCGACAGGCGCGTAAGGGTGCCGCTCAGCCAGCGAGTGAACAGCGCATTTTGCCGACAGGTCAGCGGTGCCATGAACAAACCTTCGAGTTTGGCTATATCCAGGCCCTGGCGCTGGACGAACTGCGGGCCGAACACCACTGCCACTTCGCGGTAGTTTACCGGGGTGATCCAGGTGTTGCGGCTTTCGCCATTGAGCAGGTACAGCGCGTTGTCACTGGCGTCGAAACAAAACGCCAGGGCGCCGGCAGGTGCGTTGAAATGCTGCTCCACCCGGGTGTTCATGCACTCTTCGTACACCTGCACCCCGTGCAGGTCGAGGTAGCGCACCCGCCCGGCAAAATGCCCGGGGGACATCTGCTGGTACTGCTGCACCCAGCCGGGTGTCGCACTGCATTGGGCGGCCACATCGCCGGTGGCGAAGGCCTGTACGCGCAAAGCGGTTGCCTGTGTCATGGTGATCCGTGCGCACTCTATTGGTGCGTTGTGCCGCGTGCAAAGTGGATAGATGCCGTTTCAAGGCTGGGCCAAGATAGACCTCAATGCGCTGGGAGTACAAGCCGGCGTCGCATCCCACCCAAGACGAGGTCCTTATGAACGCCCCCTTCGATCAGCTGTCCACCTGGCTGAAAGAACACAAGATTACCGAAGTCGAATGCGTGATCAGTGACTTGACTGGCATCGCACGCGGCAAGATCGCACCCACCAACAAGTTCCTGCATGAGCGAGGCATGCGCCTGCCGGAAAGTGTGTTGCTGCAAACGGTAACCGGGGACTTTGTCGACGACGATATCTACTACGACCTGCTGGACCCGGCCGATATCGACATGATCTGCCGCCCGGTCGCCAACGCCACTTACGTGGTGCCGTGGGCCATCGAACCCACCGCCATCGTGATCCACGACACCTTCGACAAACAGGGCAACCCCATCGAACTGTCGCCGCGCAATGTGTTGAAGAAAGTCCTGCAGCTCTACACCGACCAAGGCTGGCAGCCGATTGTCGCGCCGGAAATGGAGTTCTACCTGACCCAGCGCTGCGAAGATCCGGACCTGCCGTTGAAAACTCCCATCGGCCGCTCGGGCCGTGCCGAAACCGGGCGCCAGTCGTTTTCCATTGATGCCGCCAACGAATTCGACCCGCTGTTCGAAGATGTCTATGACTGGTGCGAAGCTCAGGGCCTGGACCTGGATACGCTGATCCACGAAGACGGCCCCGCGCAGATGGAAATCAACTTCCGTCATGGCGACGCCCTGGACCTGGCCGACCAGATCACGGTGTTCAAGCGCACCTTGCGCGAGGCCGCCCTCAAGCACAACGTGGCCGCCACCTTCATGGCCAAGCCGGTGGCCGACGAACCCGGCAGTGCCATGCACCTGCACCAGAGCGTGGTGGAGATTGCCACCGGCAAACCGGTGTTCGTCGATGCCGACGGCAACATGAGCCCGTTGTTCCTGCATCACATCGGCGGCCTGCAGAAGTACATCCCCAAGCTGTTGCCGATGTTCGCGCCCAATGTGAACTCGTTCCGCCGCTTCCTGCCCGATACCTCGGCGCCGGTCAACGTCGAATGGGGCGAAGAGAACCGCACCGTCGGCTTGCGCGTGCCCACTTCCAGCCCGGAGGCGATGCGCGTGGAAAACCGCCTGCCGGGCGCCGATGCCAATCCTTACCTGGCGATTGCTGCCAGCTTGTTGTGTGGCTACCTGGGCATGATCGAGCACATCGAACCCAGTGCCCCGGTGGAAGGCCGCGCCTATGAACGCCGCAACCTGCGCCTGCCGTTCACCCTCGAAGATGCGCTGGCGCGCATGGAGGATTGCGACACGGTCAAGCAGTACCTGGGGGAGAAGTTCGTGCGCGGCTATGTCGCGGTCAAGCGTGCCGAGCATGAGAATTTCAAGCGGGTGATCAGTTCGTGGGAGCGTGAGTTCCTGCTGTTGAGCGTCTGAAAACAAGCATAAGAGGGGTGACGATATGCGTCTTGTGAACAAGCTTCTTCCACTGGCCCTGGTCGCGGCGTTCAGCAGTGCCGGCCAGGCGGCGCCGACGGTAAGTGTCTACAACTGGACCGATTACATTGGCGAGACCACCTTGGCGGACTTCCAGGCCAAGACCGGCATCAAGGTGATCTACGATGTGTTCGACTCCAACGAAACCCTGGAGGGCAAGTTGCTGGCCGGGCGCACAGGGTATGACGTGGTGGTGCCGTCCAACCATTTCCTGGCACGCCAGGTGAAGGCCGGTGCGTTCCTCAAGCTTGACCGTGCGCAGTTGCCCAACTTCAAGAACCTGGACCCCAAGCTGCTCAAGTTACTGGAACAGAACGACCCCGGTAATGCGCACTCGGTGCCATACCTGTGGGGCACCAATGGCATTGGCTACAACGTCGACAAGGTCAAACAAGTGCTGGGTATCGACCGCATCGATTCGTGGGCGGTGCTGTTTGAACCGGAAAATATCAAGAAGTTGCACGAGTGCGGCGCGGCCTTCCTCGATTCAGCGGATGAGCTGTTCCCGGCGATCCTCAACTACATGGGCAAGGACCCACGCAGCGAGAATGCCGAGGACTACAAGCAGGCCGAAGCCAAGCTGCTGACGCTGCGGCCGTACATCACCTATTTCCACTCTTCCAAGTACATCTCGGACCTGGCCAACGGCAATATCTGCGTGGCCTTCGGTTATTCCGGCGATGTGTTCCAGGCCGCCAACCGCGCCAAGGAAGCCAAGAACGGGGTGAACATTGCGTACTCGATCCCCAAGGAAGGCTCCAACCTGTGGTTCGACCTGTTGGCGATTCCGGCCGATGCGAGCAACCCTAAAGAAGCCCATGCGTTCATCAACGACCTGCTTGAGCCTGAGGTGATTGCCAAGGTCAGCACCTCGGTGGGCTATGCCAACGCCAACCCGGCCGCCAAGCCGTTCATGCCTGCGGAGCTGGTGAACAATCCTGAGGTGTACCCGCCCCAGGACGTACTCGACAAACTCTATATCTCCACCACGCCTACGCCGGCGACCATGCGCGTGATGACCCGCGCCTGGAGCAAAGTGAAGTCCAACCGATGATGCAGCCCAATGAACACGCCCCGTCCTATTACCGCGCTTCGGCGAATGCCATGGCGCAGCGGCCCGCACTTGAGGCAGACCTGAGCGCCGATGTGTGTGTGATCGGCGGCGGCTTTACCGGGGTCAACACCGCCATCGAACTGGCCCAGCGCGGGCTCTCGGTGGTGCTGCTGGAAGCGCGCTGCATCGGTTGGGGCGCAAGCGGGCGCAACGGTGGGCAATTGATCCGTGGCATTGGCCATGATGTCTCCGGGTTCGCCAAATACGTGGGCGAGGAGGGCGTGCGCTATATGGAGCGGGCCGGTATCGACTCGGTCGCCCTGGTGGGCCAGCGCATTGCCGAGCACGGCATCGACTGTGACCTGCGCTGGGGGTTTTGCGAACTCGCCAATACTCCGGCGCAGTTCGCGGCGTTCAAGGGCGAACAGGCGCACCTGGCGGCCGTGGGGTATGCCCACGAAACGCGGCTGGTCGGCCCACAAGACATGGCACAGGTGGTGGGCTCTGCTATGTATGCCGGCGGCCTGGTCGACATGGGTTCCGGACATCTGCACCCGCTCAACCTGATATTGGGTGAAGCGCAGGCGGCCGAAGCCCTCGGGGTGCGTATCTTTGAGCACAGCCCGGTGCTGGAGCTGATCCATGGCGAAACGGTGCGGGTGCGCTGCACAGGCGGAAGCGTGCGCGCAGCCAACCTGGTGCTGGCATGCAATGCCCATCTTGAAGAGCTGGAGCCGCGCTTGAGCGGCAAGGTACTGCCGGCGGGCAGCTACATCATCGCCACCGAGCCTCTGCCTGAGCCCGTGGCCCAGCAGTTGATCCCACAGAACCTGGCGCTGTGCGACCAGAAAGTCGGCCTGGATTACTACCGGCTGACCGCCGACCGGCGCCTGTTGTTCGGTGGCGCCTGCCACTACTCGGGGCGCGACCCCCAGGACATCGCCGCGTACATGCGCCCGAAAATGCTCAAGGTGTTCCCGCAGTTGGCCAACACGGCTATTGAATTCCAGTGGGGCGGCAAGATCGGCATTACCGCCAACCGTTTTCCCCAGGTCGGGCGCCTCAAGCAGTACCCCAACGTGTTCTATGCCCAAGGCTATTCCGGTCACGGCTTGAACGTGACGCACTGGTGCGCACGGTTGCTGGCCGAAGGGATACACGCGGGTGCAAGCCAGGGCCTGGATATTTTCAGCCAGGTGCCGCACATGACCTTTCCCGGTGGCAAGGCGCTGCGCTCGCCGCTGCTGGCGTTGGGGATGTTGTGGTATCGGTTGCGCGAAGCACTCTGATTGATCGTTCCCACGCTCTGCGTGGGAACGCCGCCGCGGACGCTCCGCGTCCCGCCGTTTAGTGACGCGGAGCGTCATGGGATGCATTCCCACGCGGAGCGTGGGAACGATCACCGGAGCGTGGGAACGATCAGTCGGTCAGCACTTTGCGAAAGGTTTCCACCAACGGCCTCAAGTTGACGCGGTGCCAGGCCGCCCACAGCGGTGTGGTGTAGGCCAGCCACGGCAGTTCGCGCAATACCACGCCCGGTGGAGCGTTGCGGCTCAGGCCTTTTTGCACCATCGCCACCCCTAGGCCCGATGCGACCAGGCCCAATGCAGTAAAGGGCTCGCTGGCTTCCATAGGAATCTGCGGGGTGAAACCGGCGCGGATGCAGGCGGCGACGAAATCATCGGCCGGGTTGGCGCCAGGTTTGCGCTGCACGCCGATCCATTGTTGGTCGGCCAGGTGCTCGGGTAACAGTTCATGTTGTTGAACCAGCGGATGCTGTTCGGGCAGGGCCAGCAGCATCGGGTCATCGAGGACTTGCCAGGCGGTCAGGTCCGGGTCGTCGGCGGCAGGTGGTTCGCTCACCAGGGCGATGTCCAGGCTGCGTTGGCGCAAACCTTCCAGTTGTTCCAGGGAGGGCAGGTTGTACAGCTTGATATGCACGGCGGGCCGGTCGTCGCGCAGTATGCGCAAGGCATTGGGCAAGACACCGGCGTGCATGGCGTTTTCGATATAACCGATGCACAAACCGCCTTCTTCGCCGCGGCCCAGGCGCTTGCCCAGAGACTCCAGGCGGTTGGCGTGGGTCAGCAGTGCCTTGGTTTCGGCCAGGAAAGTCTGGCCGTCGCGGGTCAAGCGGATACGCTGCTGGCTGCGTTCGAACAGGGTAAGGCCCAGGCGTTCCTCGAGCTGGGCGATCTGCCGGCTCAGGGGCGATTGGGAAATGTGCAAGCGCTCGGCGGCGCGGCCGACGTGTTCTTCTTCGGCTACCACTTCGAAGTAGCGCAACTGGCGTAGATCGATCATGTAAGACCTGCAAGGACTCAAGTTGGTCGCAGTATGTCTTGGACGGTCTGATCTGCGCAATCTAGCATCTGCTCAACGGTCACAGCGACCTCGCACCGATTGAGGAACCACCATGAGCTTGAAAGACACACTGCCCGGCGTACTGGGCTTTGGCACCGCCCCCTTGGGCAATATGTTTCGCGCTATCCCCGAAGAAGAAGCCCAGGCCACCGTCGAGGCCGCCTGGAGCCACGGCGTGCGTTACTTCGATACCGCGCCGTTCTACGGCTCGGGCCTGTCGGAAATCCGCTTGGGCCAGGCCCTGTCCAACTATCACCGCGATGACTACGTGCTCAGCACCAAGGTTGGCCGGGTAATTCTCGATGAAGTCGAAGAAACCGCCCGTGACCTTGGGGAAAAAAGCGGCGTATTCGAACACGGCCGGCCCAATAAAATAATCAATGACTACAGCGCCGACGCCACCCTGCGCTCCATTGAAGACAGCCTGACACGCCTGCAAACCGATCGCCTGGACATCGTGTGGGTTCACGACATCGCCCAGGATTTTTACGGCGACCAATGGCTGGAATACTTCAACCAGGCCCGCACTGGTGCCTTCAAAGTACTCACCCGTTTGCGCGAGCAAGGAGTGATCAAGGCCTGGGGGCTGGGCGTCAATCGTGTCGAGCCTTGCGAGTTGACCCTGGACCTGGCCGAAGCCCAGCCCGACGGCTTTCTGCTGGCGGGTCGCTATACGCTGCTGGACCACGACCGCGCCTTGCAGCGCCTGATGGACGCAGCCCACGCCCAGCAGGTCGAGATCGTCGTCGGTGGCCCGTACAGCTCCGGCATCCTCGCTGGCGGTGCGCACTTTGAATACCAGCAAGCCGGTCCGGCGATCATTGCCAAGGTCGAGCACATCAAGGCGATTGCCCAGGCGTTTGGCGTCAGTATCAAGGCCGCTGCGCTACAGTTTTCACTGGCGCATCCGGCGGTGGCGGCGGTGATTCCCGGTGCCAGTCGTCCGGGGCGGATTGCCGAAGACGTCGCGGCGTTGTCTGAACAGATTCCAGCAGCCTTCTGGCAGGCGTTGCGCGAGGCCCGCTTGATCTCGGACCGTGCACCTTTGCCTCTCTCACGTTAAGGAGCTTGAGCATGAAGATTGATGTAAGCGGCAAAGTGGCTATTGTCAGCGGCAGCACCGCCGGTATCGGCCTGGGCATCAGCCAGGCCCTGGCGCAATCCGGTGCCACGGTGGTGGTGATCGGGCGTGATGCAGGCAAGGTGGACGAGGCCTTGGCGAGCATTCGCCAGGCGGTTCCCGCTGCTCAACTGCGTGGTGTGGTGGCCGACCTCGGCACCGTTGAAGGCGCACAGAAACTCTTCGCCGCCGAACCCCGCGCCGACATTCTGGTCAACAACCTGGGCATCTTCGACGCGGTGGATTTCTTCGACGCGCCGGACAGTGAGTGGGCGCGCTTCTATGAGGTCAATGTGATCTCCGGTGTGCGCCTGGCGCGGCATTATGTGCCGGGTATGGTCGAGCAGGGCTGGGGCCGGGTGATCTTCGTGTCGTCGGAGTCTGGCGTGGCGACGCCGGCCGACATGATCAACTACGGGGTGACCAAAAGCGCCAACCTGGCGGTGTCCCACGGCCTGGCCAAGCGCCTGGCGGGTACTGGGGTGACGGTGAATGCTATCTTGCCGGGGCCTACCTTTACCGATGGCCTGGAACACATGCTCAAGGACGCTACGGCCGAATCCGGGCGCAGTGCCCGCGAGGAAGCGGATGTGTTTGTGCGCCATGCGCGGCCCACCTCGATCATCCAGCGCGCGGCCAATGTGGATGAAGTGGCGAACCTGGTGGCGTACATTGCTTCACCGCTGTCTTCGGCGACGACCGGTGCCGCGCTGCGGGTCGACGGTGGCGTTGTCGACAGCATGGCAATCTGATTTTTTCCTGACTGGAGTATTGATCGTGGCAACAGCGTCTTCTGTGATTGAAATTGCGGTGTCGGCCGACCAGGTCTGGCAACTGATTGGCGGCTTCAACAGCCTGCCCGACTGGCTGCCTTTGATTGCCAAGAGCGAGCCGAGCGAGGGTGGTCGTGTGCGTCACCTGACCGCCGCTGACGGCGGCACGATTGTCGAGCGCTTGCAGACTTTCGACAACGTGGCGCGCACCTACAGCTACACCATTGAAGCGTCGCCGTTTCCGGTGAGTGCCTACCTGTCGACCTTGCAGGTTGAAGCGTTGACGGACACCTCGGCGAAAGTGACCTGGTCCGGCGTGTTCACGCCGGCAGCGGGTACCACCGATGCGCAAGTCGAGGAATTGTTTGCCGGTATTTACGAAGGCGGGCTTGAGGCGCTGCGCGGTAACTTCTAAAGATTGTGGTGAGGGAGCTTGCTCCCGCTGGACTGCGTAGCAGTCCCACAAAGAGCGGGGCCGCTTCGCTCCCCAGCGGGAGCAAGCTCCCTCGCCACAGGGTTGGGTTTTAGCCTATATGGAGCAAGGCTGCCGCGACAGCCTCTGCCGGCGTCATCTGCGCCGTATCCAGCCTGAACGGTGGTACCTCCCAGCGTTCATACTCATGTGCCTGTACCGATTCCCAGGTCGGTGGCACCAGCCCGGGAATATCGCCCACACGCCCTTCGACTCGACGCCGATGCGCCTGCTGATCGGTACACACCACCTCGATATTGATCAGTGCCACGCCGGCCGCGGTCGCCACCGCTTGCCAGGCATCGCGGCTTTCCTTCACCGGGTTCACACAATCGGCGATCACCCGCTGTCCCAGGCGCAGGTTACTCAGCGCCAGCGCATTCGCCACACCGTAGCCGCTGGCCCCCACATCGCCCACCAACACCGCAGCCTCCCGCAGCGCCTGCTCAATCACATCGATACGCAGGTAAACCGCGCCCAACTGTCGCGCCAGCTCCCTGGCAATCGTGGTCTTGCCACTGCCAGGCAAGCCGCTGAATACAATAAGCATGACCCATCAACCCCATATGTAGGAGCGAGCTTGCTCGCGAAAAACGCCAACAAAAACGCGTACTGCCTGAATAAACGCGGTGCCTGTGAGTTTTTCGCGAGCAAGCTCGCTCCTACAGTGGTATTAGAACCGCGTGATTCATTTCACCCACAGGAGCGCCCATGACCCTGCCGTTCGTGAAGATGCACGCCCACGGCGACGACTTCATTATCATCGACCGCCGTGGCGAGGATAACCCCGTTAATGCGCAGATTGCCCGCCACCTGGGTAACCGCCGCACCGGCATCGGTTTCAATCAACTGGCGGTGGTGCTCGACTGTGAGCAGGCCGCCGCGCGCGTTCAGTTCTGGAACCCGGACGGAACACGCCTGCAAACCTGCGGCAGCGCGACTCGTGGCGTGGCCGATCGCCTGATGCATGAGGCAGGCGCCGAGACCATCGTGCTGCTTAGCGACCGCGGTTTACTGACATGCACACGTGCTGATGGGCAGCGGGTGTCGGTGGACATGGGCGCACCCTCGCTGGGCTGGGCGTCGGTACCCTTGGCCAAGGCGATGGACACCTGCGTGTTGCCTATCGACGGCCAGCCGGCAGCGTGCAGCATGGGCAACCCGCATTGCACGTTTTTTGTAGAGGATGTGACTGCGCTCGATATTGAGGCCATGGGCTCGACCCTGGAAGTTCACCCGCTGTTTCCGGCCAGGACCAATGTGCATTTCGTGCAAGTGCTGGACCGCGGCCATATCCGCCTGCGTATCTGGGAGCGTGGCGGCGGTGTGCCGCTGGGGTCCGGTTCATGCTGTTGCGGGGCGGTCGTCAACGGCATCCGGCGAGGGCTGCTCGATGAGCGTGTGGAGGTCCAGTGCGACGGCGGCGCGGTCACGGTGCAATGGGACGGGCAGGGCGGGGTGATATTGACCGGCGGTGTCGAGCCGATCATGCAGGGCACCGCGTACCTGTACTAGAACTTCACGGTAAACGTGGTACCGGCGCTCGCACAGGAACTCACCGCCACGTCGCCGCCATGTACTTTGGCCAGTTCGCGCACGATATACAGGCCCAGGCCTACGCTGCGCACGTCGCTGCCCTGGTCGGTGCCGCGGGTCATGGGTTCGAACAACCCGGCCAGCAGGGTTTGGGGAATCGCCGGGCCGTGGTTGTGCACCGCGACCGCGCAGGTGTTATCGCCCAGGCGCGAGGTAATGGTGATCGGCTGCAGCAAGTCGCCATAGGCCACGCTGTTGGCCACCAGGTTACCGATCATCTGTTGCACGCGGTCGGCGTCCAGGCACGCGTCGCCCTGGCCCTCGGCGTGATGCACCAGCGTGGCCTTGGGGAAGGCCACCCGCAGTTCGTCGACGCTGCGATGAATAACGCTGTGCAGGTCCAGCGGTTGCGGCTTGATGGTAATGCCCTGGCCGACCCGGGCCTGGGTGAAGTCCAGCAGGTCGGCGATCATGCGGTGGGCGCGTTCGGACGACTGGCCGATGTGCCCCAACAACTGGCGCTCCTTGGCCGTGCGCTCGCCACGCTGGAGAAAGTCGGAGGCCATGCGGATCGCGGTGAGTGGGTTTTTCAGGTCATGGCTGACAATCGCCACCATCTGCTCGGCAAACAACGCCCGGCGCTGGGCAATGGCATAGGCCTCGCTCAGTTCGGCCTGGGCCTGTTGCAGGGCCAGTTCCGCAGCAGTTTTTTCCTGCAGCAGGGCTTCAGCCTGCTTGTGGGCATTGAGCAGCTCACGCTCGTACTTGTCACGGTCGGTGGTGCCGAACAGCGCCAAGTCATACACCACGCCGTCGGGCTGCTGGCGCCGGTTGGCGTTGAGCAAGACCGTGACTTTGTGCCCGTTGCAATGACGGATGTCGAGCTTCACCTCGGTGACGCTGCCATGCATACGCAGCATCGGCGCCAGGTGCGTCTGGTAAAAAATCCGCCCGCCCATGGCCAGCAGGTCCTGGAAACGCCGGCCCAGCAGCTGGGCCGAAGTGAAGCCCAGCCAATCGCACAAGCGCGGGTTGACGTGCAGGATCGTGCCATCTTCCTGGGTCACCGCCAGGGCACAGGCCGCGCTGTCAAACAGCGGGTCAACGGGCATCGGCAGCCGCCCAAGGGGCCAGGAACCGGTCCATCGCCGCGGCACACGCCTGGGGGGCGCTCATATGCGGGCAATGGCCGACATTCTCGACCAGGCAATAAGTGCTGTTAGGTAATACGGTGTGCAGGTATTCACCCACGGCCACGGGGGCGATCAGGTCGTCGGTCGATTGCAGGATCAGCACCGGGGTGGTCAGGCCGAACACATCCTGGCGGTTATCCGACAGGAAGGTCACGCGGGCGAACTGCTTGGCGATGTCCGGCTCGGTGCGACAGAAGCTGTCGGTGAGCACCTCGCTCAGGTGCGGCTGCGTCGGGGCGCCCATGATCACCGGGGCCATGGCGCTGGACCAGCCGAGGTAGTTGCTGTCGAGGGTGTCGAGCAGGTCGTCGATGTCGTCGCGCTTGAAACCGCCGACATATTCCTCGGTATCGATATAGCGCGGCGATGGGCCAATCATCACGTGCGCGGCAATGCGCTGCGGGATGAAACGGTCCGCGAGGGTGCCGATCATCGCGCTGACCGAGTGGCCCACCAGAATCACCGGGCCTTGGGCGTAGGCGTCGATAATCTCGTTCAGGTCATGGGCATAGCCATCCAGGCGGCTGTATTTGGCTTTGTCGAACGCACTCAAGTCCGACAGGCCGGCGCCGACCAGGTCATACAGCACGACGCGAAAGCGCTCGACAAAATGCGGTGCCAAGGCATTCCACATGGCCTGGTTGCAACCAAAACCGTGGGAAAACACCAGGGTCGAGGGACCGTTGCCCATCACATGTACATTGTTGCGGTGACTTAGGTCCATGGGCGTCCCGTAGATGGCTTATTGCTATGCAGCTGATCGGCAGTTTAGATAGTCGCAGGCCCTGGGTCACGCGTTTGCACGCAGATAAGGTAAAGTCGGCGCCTTCAGGGAGAGACTTCAGGTAACCATACATGATCGTGCTTGTGCGGCAATCGGTGTTCAGCCTACTGGCCCTGGTATTTTCCAGCCTGTTGATCACCGCTCATGCGGACACCTCGCCGATTGGGGTAGCCCTTGATCAGCGGGTCATTGACCTGACAAACACCCTCGACTCGGGCACCGCCCAGCGCCTCAAGCAACAGCTGGCTGACCTTGAACAACGCAAAGGCGCGCAAGTGGCCGTATTGCTGGTGCCGACCACCGGCAGCGCCGATATCGAAGGCTACGCCAACCAGCTGTTTCGTGCCTGGAAACTGGGACGCAAGGACGTCAACGACGGCATCCTGCTGGTGGTGGCCAAGGACGACCGCAAGGTACGTATCGAGGTGGGCTACGGCCTGGAAGGCATCGTCACCGACCTGCTGGCCCATCGTATTATTGAAGAACAGATCACCCCGGCGTTTCGCCAGGGCGATTTTGCCGGCGGTGTGCAACAGGGGGTGGACGCCCTGACCGTGCTGGTGGACGGCGGTGACCTGCCGCAACTGGCGGGAGCCGGGATCCACCCCCAATTCATGGCATTGTTGGCGGCGCTTATCCTGGGCGGCTTGGGCGGCGTGGCGATTGCAGCCGGCAAGCTGCATTGGCGCAAGGCGTTGATCGCCGCCGTGGCGGCCACGCTGTTGTTGACGCTGCTGGCGGGTGGTTGGGAGTGGCCGATGTTCCTGTTTGTCATGCCGCTGACGCTGTTGATAGGCGGCGCGGTATTCGGCGCGCTGTGGCAGGTGCGTACGCTGTTTTACTGTGTGATCGGGCTGCTGGCTTACAGCCTCGGGTTGGTTATGGCAAACCAGTACGTGGATGTCAGTTTCATCCATTGGCTGCTGTGGCCATTGGGCGTCTTGGTGGTGCTGGGGTTGTACCTGGTACTGCTGCTGATCATGAGAGAGACATGGCGCACCAGCCGCGCCGGTTTTATTGTGCGGTTGCTGGCGGCGGTAGTGGTGTACGTGGTGGCAGGATGGGTGATTGACGACGGCCGCGACGGCTGGCTGCTGGCGTTTCCTATCGCATCGTTTGTCGCGCTGATTATCTTTGGCAAGGTTGGCGAGGGGGCTGGATCTGGCTCGGGCGGTGGCTCCGGTTCAAGTTCCAGCAGTTCTAGCAGCAGCTCGTCCGGTGGTGGTGGTTCCAGTGGCGGTGGTGGGGCTTCCGGCAGTTGGTGACTCGCTGGCGGATGCCCACGCTTTCGCACCCACCCATGGCAAGCGCGTGTTTGGCAATACCATGGGGAGGCGCAACGGCTTGGATAGCAAACAGTCGGTCGCACTGTTACGCCTTGACCCAACCGCCCTTGCCGTCGGATTTGATTTAGGAATCTATGGGGGCGCGATTGGCGACGCTCGGAGCGTCGTCGATGACCTTTTGGTCCGCAGGCAGGTAACCGTGATCAAACCGATGGGGAAGAGGGGGGATCTGCGCGTCGTCGATGACCTTTTTGTCCGAAGGCAGGCAGAGGTGATCAAACCGACGGGGAAGAGGGTGGATCTGCGCGTCGTCGATGACCTTTTTGTCCGAAGGCAGGAAGATCTGATCAAACCGATGGGGAAGTGGGTGGAACTGCGCGTCGTCGATGACCTTTTTGTCCGAAGGCACGAAGTGGTGATCAAACCGATGGGGAAGAGGATGGACCTGAGCGACGTGGATGGCTTTTTTGTCCGAAGGCAGGAAGAGGCGATCAAACCGATTGCGATTGGCGTAGGCCCGATATTCGTCGCCGACGCTCTTCCAGCCGCACTTGCCATCGGACACTTCTGCATCATCGCCAACCCTGTTTTCTTCCAAGGGGTTGTACCTGGGTTTATCGTTATCGATCTTGTTTGCGTCAACAGGTTGATGGGTCGGGATGGATGGGGTGAAGCCACTGATTGAAGACACGATTGCACCTCTGTGATAGCTAGGAAGATTCCCCGCCGGGGCAGGGTCCTGGCGGGGTGTTTCGCAGGCTACAGCGCCCGGAACCTTCACTCAATGTGGCCTGTTTCGCGTGAATGTAAGCGTGTGAAACCCCTGTGTGGTTAGCTCATACAGCGGGAGAAGTTGCTGTAGGCACAATCTGAGATAACGCTTTGCAGCGTCAGGCTTGACGTCAGACAGCACAGACAAATCCAGGATTTTTACCTGTTGAAAAGCATTCGTTCCCTGCACGGCTTTTCGGCAGTTTCATGCCTTGCAACACACAATCACTACTGCGACGGTGTGGCTTTCAACGCCATCACCATTTCATGCCACGCCATCCCACCGTGATCCGACGGCGAAGGGCGCACGTAGGTATAGCCCATGCGGGTGTACAACGGCACATGCTGTTGCTTGCACATTAGATGAATCGTCTGCTTGCCCAGTGTTCCCATGCGCTGCACGAACGCGGTCATCAGTCTTTTCGCATAGCCCTTGCCTTGATGGGCCGGGTCGACCACCACCGACATGATCACCACATTCGGCGCCTCGGCGTCATGACCCACCAACTCCTTGAAAGCCTCGTCCGACATTACCACCTCATGGGCACAGCCCGAGTTGATGAACCCCACCACTGCGCCATCTTCCTCCAGTATCAGAAATCCCTCGGGATACTGCGCGATGCGCGTGGCGATTTTTTCAAGCGTTGCGGCTTCGTCGCCTTCGTAAGCGGTGGTTTCGATTTCAAAGCAGCGTGGGGCGTCGGTGGGCAGGGCGTTGCGCAGGGTGAGGGTGGGCATGGGTGGTTCCAGGGATATTCAGTGAAAGGCCACATCATAGAGAAACATCGGGCCTATGGCACCGCACGGCCACTCATCACCCCTTGTAGGAGCGAGCTTGCTCGCGAAAAACGTCAACGATAACGCACGTTTCCTGAATGAACGCGGCGCCTGCGAGTTTTTCGCGAGCAAGCGCGCTCCTACACGTTGTGACGGGTAGGGCGGGCGCGACCGAGCGTCTGTATCAAACCCCACCCACCAACTTGCCCCCGTCCATCCGGCGCTTATACGCACTGTCCCGACTCGCCAACCAGAAGTACAACGGTGACGTCACCGCCAGCCCCACCACCCACGACAAGTCCGCGCCGTTGATGTGCTGCGAAATCGGCCCCACGTACAGCGGCGTGTTCATGAACGGAATCTGCACCGCGATCCCCACCGCATAGGCCAGCAGCGCCTGCGGGTTGTACTTGCCGTAGATGCCGCCATCCACGCGGAAGATCGAAGCGATGTCGTATTGGCCTTTGTGAATGGCGTAGAAATCGATCAGGTTGATCGCCGTCCAGGGCACCAGCACCACGAGCAGCACCAGCACCATGTCGACGAAGTGACCGATGAAGTCTTGGGAAGCAAACACCGCCGCAATCGAACAGGCGGCCAGCACGATAATGGAGATCACCGCACGGCTTTTCGCGGTCGGGATCCAGCGGTAGGCGAAGGTCTGTACCAGGGTGATGATCGACAGCACCGCGCCGTACAGGTTGAGGGCGTTGTGGCTGATCACGCTGAGCAGGAACAGCACCAGCATCAACGGGCCGATGGCGCCGGTGGCAAGTTTGACGGCGTCCATGGTGTCCATGCCTACCGGCGTGGCGAGCACTGCCACGGCGCCGAAGATGAACGCCAGGCTCGACCCCAGCGCCGAGCCCAGGTAGGTGGTCCAGAAGGTTGCGGCTACCGGCACGTCGGCTGGCAGGTAGCGGGAATAGTCCGACACGTAGGGCGCAAAGGCGATCTGCCACAGCGCGGCCAGGGAAACGGTGGCCAGCCAACCGGAGATGTTGAAGCTGCCACGGGTGAGGAAATCCGTGGTCTGTACATGGGTGAAGATGTAGCCAAAGCCCAGCACGATGCCGGCGCCCAGCACCCAGGTGCCGATGCGATTGAGTACGTGGATGAAGCGATAGCCGATGATGCCGATGATCCCGGAACCGATTGCGCCGATGACGATGCCCACCGGCACAGGCACGGCGTCCACCACGCCATGCAGGGATTTACCGGCCAGCACAATGTTGGAGGCGAAGAAGCCGATGTACATCACCCCAGCAATCACCACCACCAGCAACGCGCCGAGGGAGCCGAACTGAGCACGGCTCTGGATCATCTGCGGGATGCCCATCTGCGGGCCCTGGGCCGAGTGCAATGCCATCAACACACCGCCGACCAAATGGCCGACAAGAATGGCGACAATGCCCCACACCAGGTTGAGGTGGAACAGTTGCACACCCAGTGCGCCTGTGACGATCGGCAACGGCGCGATGTTGCCGCCGAACCACAGGGTGAACAGGTCTCTTACCTTTCCATGGCGATCTTCCGGGGGCACGTATCCAATCGTGTGTTTTTCGATGAGCGGGGCGGAGGATGTTGCATTGGTAACCATGACGAGCTCCAAGGCAAGGTGAGTACGTGGACGTACTTCGCTATGCGCTGCACGGGCGGCGCTTTGTTGTTGGAGTGATCATCTGTAATGGGCGCAGGCAGGTAAATTAGTAAGTTTGTTGCTATAGACCTTAAAAAAAATATCTCACGTGGTTTTATGCTCCGGTATGTTGCATGGGCTTCAATGGCTTGAAAAACCGGTGTATCTGCGCACCTGTTTGGGGCGAAAACCCACGTTTATGGAGGTGCCGATGGCTGCCTACAACCTGCGCCAGCTCAGATATTTTGTGACCACGGCCGAATGCGGCAGCGTCGCCGAGGCGTCGCGCAAGCTGTATATCGCCCAGCCGTCGGTGTCCACGGCGATCAAACAGCTGGAAGACAGCTTTGGCGTGCAGCTGTTTATCCGCCACCACGCCCAGGGCGTTTCCCTTACGCCCAGTGGCGCGCGCTTTTATCGCAAGGCGTTGGAGCTGTTGCGGGTGGCCCATGAGTTCGAGCAGAACGCCCTGGCGGATAATGACGTGGTGGCCGGGCAGATCGACATCGGCTGCTTTGAAACCGTGGCGCCGTTGTACCTGCCACGCTTGATCGCCGGCTTCAAGGCACGCTGGCCAGGGGTGGAGATCCGCATCCGCGATGGCGAGCAGCAGGAATTGGTGCAGGCGCTGACCGCAGGCAGTATCGACGTGGCGATGTTGTTTGAGCACGACCTGGGCGGCACCATCGAGACCACGCCGCTGATGCCGCCCCAACAGCCCTATGCGTTGCTGCCGGCCGATCACCGCTTCGCCCAGCAGGCCAGGGTGTCCTTGGCCGACCTGGTGCTGGAGCCAATGATTTTGCTGGACGTGTTGCCCAGCCGTACCTACTTCGTGAGCATCTTCGAAGAGCGCGGGCTGACCCCGAATATCGTATTCAGCTCGCCCTCCATCGAAATGGTGCGGGGCATGGTGGGGCGCCGGTTCGGGTTCTCGATCCTGGTGACCAAACCCTTCAGCGAGTACACCTATGATGGGCAGAAGGTGGTGTGCATTCCCTTGGCTGAAACGGTCACGGGGTCCGGGTTGTCGGCCGTGTGGTTGCGTCGTGCACCGCTGACCAAGCCGGTGCAATTGTTTGTCGACTATTGCCGTGAAGAACTTGCGCGGTTACTGGCGTGACTGCGAACCAGCTCCGCGCGCTTATGCGGGTCAGTGCTCGGCCAACTGGAGCTGTTGCTTGGCCAGCTTCACCACATTGTCCAGGGTAAACCCGAACTTCTCCTGCAACTTTGCCAGCGGTGCCGAGGCGCCAAAACTGTTCATCACCACCTTGGCGCCGGTCTGCCCGACATAGCGGTCCCAGCCCAAGGGGCCGGCCTGTTCCACCACTACGCGAGCTTTCACTGCGGGCGGCAGCACACTGTCGCGATAGGCTTGATCCTGCTCTTCAAACAGCTCCCAACTGGGCATCGATACCACGCTGGCGGCAATGCCTTCACCTTTGAGCTGCTCATACGCGGCGACCGCCAGGCTGACTTCGCTGCCTGTTCCTATCAGGATGACCTCAGGCTCTTGCGCACTGGCCAGCACGTAGGCACCTTTGGCCGCGCCGCAGGCCGCCGCGTACTGGGTGCGATCCAGAGTGGGCAGCGGCTGGCGTGACAGCACGACACAGCTGGGCCGATGAGTCTGGGCCAAGGCGACTTTCCACAATTCCAGCGTTTCATTGGCATCGCCCGGGCGCAAGGTCAACAGCCCCGGCGTGGCCCGCAGTTGGGTGAGGTGTTCGATAGGCTGATGTGTCGGTCCATCCTCGCCGACGCCGATGGAGTCATGGGTAAACACGAAGATCACGGGTAATTCCATGATCGCCGCCAGGCGGATCGGCGGTTTCATGTAATCGCTGAATACCAGGAAGGTCGAGGTATACGGGCGCAGGTAGGACAGCGCCATGCCGTTGGCGATTGCGCCCATGGCGTGTTCGCGGATACCGAAGTGCAGGTTGCGCCCGCTGTAATCATCCGCGCTGAAACGCCCGGCGTCGTCGAAGGTGAGGTTGGTCTTGGTCGAGGGCGACAAATCCGCCGAGCCGCCCAGCAGCCAGGGGATCTGTTGGGCGAAGGCATTCAACACTTCGCCGCCTGAGGCACGGCTGGCGACGCCTTTGGCATCGGCGGCAAAGTCTGGCAGGTGCGCTTGCCATTGCTCGGGCATTTCCCCGGCGCGCATGCGTTGCAGTTCATCGGCCCGTTGCGGCTCGAGGGAGGCCAGGGTCTGGTTCCATTCGGCGTACAACGGCTCGGCACGTTCGTAAAGGGCATCGCGCAACACTGTGCGAGCCTCTTGCGGCACCAGGAAGCTCGAATCCTGCGGCCAGCCATAGGCGGCCTTGGTCAGGCGAATTTCATCGTCCCCCAACGGCTCCCCATGGGCAGCAGCGGTATTGTGTTTGTGCGGTGAGCCGTAGCCGATCACGCTGTCCACCACGATCAAGGTGGGCGCGCCGGTGTTGGCCTTGAAGGTTTCCAGCGCCACGCTCAAGGCCTGCAAGTCATTGGCGTCGGTGACATGCACGGTGTGCCAGCCATACGCCTGGAAGCGTTGGATCACGTCTTCACTGAACGCCAGCTCAGTGTGGCCCTCGATGCTGATGGTGTTGTTGTCATAGATCCAGCACAGGTTATCGAGCTTCAAGTGCCCGGCCAGGGACGCGGCTTCGCTGCTGATGCCTTCCATCATGTCGCCGTCACCGCACAGGGTGTAGACGTCGTAGTCAAACAGCACCTGGCCGTCGCGGTTGAAGCGCTGAGCCAGCCAACGCTCAGCCATGGCCATGCCCACGCTGTTGGCGCAGCCCTGGCCCAACGGGCCCGTGGTGGTTTCTACGCCTGTGGTCATGCGGTACTCGGGGTGGCCAGGGGTCTTGGAGCCCATCTGCCGGAACTGCTTGATATCCTCGAGGCTGACGGCCGGTTGGCCGGAACGCTGGCCGTGGGCGTCGATCTCTACCACGCCGGCCAGGTGCAATAGCGAATACAGCAACATCGAGGCATGCCCCACCGACAACACAAAACGGTCACGGTTGGGCCAGTCGGGGTGTTCGGGGTGATAACGCAGGAAGCGACTCCACAGTGTGTACCCCACGGGCGCCAGGCCCATGGGCGTGCCAGGGTGACCCGAATTGGCCTTCTGCACGGCATCCATGGCCAAGGTGCGTAGGGTATTGATGCATTGGGTGTCGGCAGCAGTGGCAACGTGATTCATAAAACCGTTCTCCCTGGGGTGGCGATCTACAGTGGAGGGCAGGGCGGGGCAAAGGTTTGATCCCATCGCGTGCGCCGCGACGAACGGGTCGTTCTTGACTTCAAACATGACAAGGCTTGTTGGAATGGGCTAGCTTCAAGGGCGTAGACCATCGATCAATCTGTGGAGGTACGCCATGCCAGTGAAACACGACCTGTATCAGGACTTGGGATTGAGCAAGGAAGACGTTCACAAGCGCAGGGCGCAAGACAACCGGTTGGACTCACTGCTCACTCAATACGACGACGCCGACGCCAAGGTGCTAAAAGCGGAAAAAGCCAGTGCCAGCGATGAAGAGGTGGAGAACCTGAAGAAGAAGCGGCTGTCGATCAAAGACGAAATTGCGCAGCGGCTGGGTTAAGCAAACCCGTAACCTGTGGCGAGGGAGCTTGCTCCCGTTCGGCTGCGCAGCCGCCGCCGATGGGGGCGCTTCGCACCCCAGCGGGAGCAAGCTCCCTCGCCACACACACACACGGAATGTGCACATTTGTTCAGAATTGTCTGGAGGACAAGTGCCGCTTCTCTCCTTATGATGCGCCCCGTCCACTCGGCTCTGGGGCTTGTTGCGGCGCAAGGATTGCGTTGTTTGAGCCGGGTGGGCATCCTCAGAATTCATGCAACACAGGGCCGAATCGGTCGGCTGCAAATGCTGTCTGTGGGAGCTGGCTTGCCTGCGATGGCGGCCTCCCAGCCGACGCCTATCTACCTGACACACCGCGATCCAACTGTGGGAGCGGGCTTGCTCGCGAAGGCGGCCTGACAGGCGACGCAGGTATACCGGGTGTATATCCATTCCTGCGGTAACGGCCACTTAGGGTTCCGCTTTTACAGCGGCTCACTTTTGAAAAGCCGGAATGCCGGCCCAGACAAAAGTAAGCAAAACGCTCTTGCCCCACCACTCGGCACCTCGCCCAGGCTCGGTGTGCCCGTAATCCGCCAGTGATTTGGGGGGCCGCCGCCACGCGCCATCCATGGCGCGGGGCGGCTAAACCGGCATCCCTGCCGGTTTACCCCCCAAATCCCTGTCGAATTCCGGCCAGCGTGGTTTGACGGGGCGCTTAAGATCAAGATCAAAAGCAGATCAAGATCAAGAGCGGCTCGCTTCGCATCGTGGTTACCATCAACGCCGTGACGCTTGGCGTTCGGTCTTGCATCCAGTCATTTCAACAGCGTTTCAACGCATATATCCATGGAACGCTGCTGCGTCTGCTCATACAACTGCAACTCATCAATCGTGCTGCGCCCCAGCGCCTGTTCGAAGGCATCTCGGTTGGAGTTGCCCGCGTAGTGACTCTGCGCCCCATCCCCCAGGTTTGACTGGAAGATCCCCGCCGCACTGACCGGTAAAAAGTCCTCATACACCAACGGCTCCACCGCCACATGACCGGCACCGACCAGCGCCTCCAATGTGCGCGGCTGATCGGCCTGGGCGCGTGCCGTCAGGCCTTTATCGGTGACGAAGTAGCGAAAATACGCCAAGCCCTGCTCGCGCATCTGCGGGTAGTTATCGGGGAAGGCGTGGAAGTGCTGTTCCATCAATTGCACATAGCGCTCGGCGTTGGCTTCATTAGGGAATGTGCCGAGTTCGTCGCGGGCGGCGTTCAGCAGTTGGTCGTACAGGGCGCGGCCTTTAGGGGTAAGTGCGACGCCGCGCTGTTCGATTTCGCCGAAGCGTGCGCTGTGGCTGCCGTGGGCATCAGTGAAGGCGATGGGTTCGTCCAGGGCCTTGAAGCTGGTCTGGCGCAGCAGGATCGGACATTGGCGCCGAGGTGGGCCTTCGATCACGGCTTTGGGAGTGATGCCTTTGCCGGGCATCGCCGCCTGCACCTGGTCGATGTCCAGGGTGCGCGGGGTCAGGTGGTTGATGTGCGGGCCTTTGAACGCGACGACGTCGGCGATCAGGCGGTGCTGGTCGCTCAGTTGCTGATATTGGGCGCCGGTGACCGTGGCAGTGTGGTGCCAGCGGAACGTCTCCAGGGCCTGGCGGATAAAGGCCTCGGCATCGCTGGCATTCAAGCCGCCTTGGGTCTCTGCCTGGTCGATCAATGCCAAGGCCTCGGCGGTGAAGATCGAGCGCTTGGCCAGGGCGCTTTCGGCGAAGGCGCGCAGGTCGGGGTTTTCGATCAGTTCCAGGCGTAGCAATGAAGTGAACACGCGAAACGGGCTGGTTTGCAGCGCGTGTTCATGCACGGCGCGAAAGGCGGTGGAGTGAACAGGTACGCCAGCGGGGGTGAGGTCGTAGTACCCCACCGGTTGCATGCCCATCACCGCGAACAAACGGCTGATAGTCGCCAGTTCCGCAGCGGTGCCCAAGCGGATGGCGCCGTGGCGTTCCATGCCCAGGCGCTGGATTTCGCCGGTACGCTGCAGCTGGTGCGCCAGGCCCGGTTCGCTGTCGAGCACATGTGCGTTGGTCTCGGCCACCAATTCCAGCAACGCCCCATATAAAGGAACTTCATCTCGATACATGTCGGACATGGCCTTGGAAAAGCCCTTGCGGATCTCGTCAGGGCTGACATGTGCAGTGGCGTGCATAGAAAAATTCCTGATGACTGGAGCGATGAAAGTGGCCTTTGCCTGATTTTGTTGAGCAGCCTGCCGCCTTGCAAACGAAGATTCTTCTGGACTTCATTCTGCAAATGAATGAGTTGACCCTGCGCCCAAGTCTTCATGTGCAAGCGGGCGTCATTGGGCTCTACACTGCGCTCCACTGTGTAGGTGAAGGAGGACCCAATGACGGCCAAACCCGCAACCAACCTGCTGGACACCCTCGAAGGCCAGCGCCTGGCAACGCCAGGCGCCGAGCAGTGGCGCGACTGGGGCCCGTACCTGAGTGAACGCCAATGGGGCACGGTGCGCGAAGACTACAGCGCCGACGGTGACGCCTGGGCCTACTTCCCTCATGAGCATGCACGCAGCCGCGCCTATCGATGGGGCGAGGATGGATTGGCCGGTTTCAGTGACAAGGCTCAACGCTGGTGCCTGGGCCTGGCGCTGTGGAACGAGCGTGACGCAATCCTCAAGGAACGTCTGTTCGGCCTCGACAACGCCGAAGGCAACCACGGTGAAGACGTCAAGGAACTGTACTTTTTCGTCGATGGCGTGCCGAGCCATGCCTACATGCGCATGCTCTACAAATATCCCCATGCGGCCTTTCCCTACGCTGACCTGATCGCCGAAAACGCCCGTCGTGGGCTGGCGGATGCCGAGTATGAAATCCTTGATACCGGTGTGTTCGCAGACAACCACTACTGCGACGTCAGTGTCGAATACGCCAAGCATCAGCCCGACGATATTTTCATGCGCGTCACCGTGCATAACCGTTCGGACCAACCCACACGCCTGCAGGTGCTGCCCCAGCTCTGGGCGCGCAATGACTGGAGCTGGACCTTCGATGCACCCAAGCCCAGCTTGAGGTTGGACGGCGAGCGGGTTCTGGCGCGTCATCATGAACTCGATGATCGCCACCTCAGTGCCTGGGGCCAGGACGGGTTGCAGTGGCTGTTCTGCGAAAACCAAACCAATCGGCCCAAACTGGACGGGCAACCGGCGCCGGGGCCATTTAAGGATGGCATTAATGATTACGTGGTGGGCGGGGTTGGGTCGGCCGTTCGCCGGGACGCCGGCACCAAGGTGGCCGCGCATTTCACCCTTGAACTGGCGGGCCAGGAAAGCAAAATCCTCTACCTGCGTTTTGCGCCTTTGGACGCGCCCGATGTCAATGCGCGCAAGCTATTCGAACAGCGCCGCCAGGAGGCCGATGACTTCTACGCGGTCTTGCAACAGGGCCTTGCCGATGACGATGCGCGCAATGTGCAACGCCAGGCCCTGGCCGGCCTGCTGTGGTCCAAGCAACTGTACTATTTCGACGTGAACCAGTGGCTTGACGGCGACCCGGCCCAGCCCGCGCCACCGCCCGAGCGTCTGCTTATCCGCAATACCCATTGGCGGCACCTGAGCAACTTCGACATCTTGTCCATGCCCGACACTTGGGAATACCCCTGGTATGCCTCCTGGGATCAAGGCTTCCAGGCGGTGGCCATCGCGCTGATCGACCCCGGTTACGCCAAGCAACAGCTGTTGCTGCTGGTAAAGGACCGCTTCATGCACCCCAACGGCCAATTGCCGGCCTACGAATGGCGCTTTGACGACGCCAACCCGCCCGTGCACGCCTGGGCCAGCTGGCGCGTATATCAGCAGGACAAGGCGTTGACCGGCGTGGGCGACATGGATTTCCTGGAGCGGATCTTTCACAAACTGCTGCTGAATTTCTCCTGGTGGGTCAACCGCAAGGACGCCGAGGGCCGCAACCTGTTCCAGGGCGGTTTTCTGGGCCTGGACAATATCGCCTTGTTCGACCGCTCGGCCACGTTGCCGCCGGGTTACCAGTTGGACCAGGCCGATGGCACCGCCTGGGTGGCGGCCTATGCCCTGGACCTGATGCGCATCGGCCTGGAGTTGGCCAAGCGCAATGTGGTGTACGTGGACATTGCCGTGAAGTTTTTCGAGCATTTCCTCTACATCGCCGGCGCTATCAACCGCGTCGATGACAGCGCCGAAGGCTTGTGGGATGAGCAGGACCAGTTTTTCTACGACGTACTGCACCGTCCTGATGGCCAGAGCGAACCGGTGCGCCTGCGCTCCATCGTCGGGTTAATGCCGCTGTTCGCGGTGCTTGTGCTGGAACAGCGCGAGCACGAGGGCCTGGAAGGCTTGCGCGAGCGCCTGCTGGGCTTTATGCATCATCGGCCGGACCTGGCCAGGTTGGTTTCGCGCTGGACCGAACCGGGGCAGGGCAACCGCCTGTTGCTGGCGCTGCTGCGCGGTGAACGCACCAAGGATTTGCTGCGACGCATGCTGGATGACCAGGAGTTCTTGTCGGCCTTTGGCGTGCGCGCCCTATCCAAGGCGTTCGCCGAGCAGCCCCTGGCGTTGAAGATGAATGGCGACACCTTGTGCGCCAGTTACCAACCCGGTGAATCCGACTCACGCTTGTACGGCGGCAACTCCAATTGGCGCGGGCCGCTGTGGATGCCGGTCAATTACATGCTGATTGAATCGTTGCGCGAATTTCATCGCTATTACGCGGAGCATTTTTCCGTGGAGTACCCGACGGGCAGTGGGTATCTGGCGTCACTCGAGGAAGTGGCTGACAGCCTCAGCGAGCGGCTGACGCGGCTGTTTCTCAAAGATGAAAACGGTGTGCGGCCGTCGATGGCGGGGTATGCGCAGTTGCAGGAAGACCCGGCCAGTCGTGACCTGGTGTTGTTCCATGAGTATTTTCATGGTGAGACAGGGCGAGGGTTGGGGGCTTCACACCAGACCGGGTGGAGCGCGTTGGTGGCGTTGTTGCTACAGCCAAAAACCTGAGCAGTCCTACGGATTTGCTTTTCTGTGGGAGCTGGCTTGCCTGCGATACAGGCACCGCGGTGCGTCCGGCAAATGGAGTAGATGCCATCGCAGGCAAGCCAGCTCCCACAGGGGATCTTCATTCACCGCGAGAATGCCGGCAAAAAAATCCCGCCTGGGGAGGCGGGATCAGGATTCAGGGTTACCGTGAATCAGGAAGGGAACAGCTCGCTCAGCTTCATCGCCAGCATCATGTCGCCTTCGGTGCGCAGCTTGCCGCCCATGAACGCTTGCATGCCGTCGGTGGAGCCGTCGACGATGCCTTCCAGGGTCTCGCTGTCCATCACCAGGGTGACCTGCGCGTCAGGGTTTTCGCCTTCTTTGAGCTCGCAGGTCTTGTCCTTGACCACCAGCGAGAAATTCTTGCTGTCGTCGATACGGAAACCGAACACCAGGTCCAAGCCTTCGGCAGCGCTTGGGTTGAATTTGGCTTTCATTGCTTCTACTGCTTTAGCTACGTCAGTCATGGTTTCGATCCTTAAGGGTAGAGTCCAGTGACCTTGGGGTCACGGTTGGCCGCAGTTCATCGGAAAGTGATGAGCTGCGGCGCCTTCAACAGTTGCAAGTGGGCGTGACTGTTGAAGGAAGCCAGTGCCACCTCGCGACCACGGAACTTCAGTTGGTTGAGCGAGGTGTTAACAATTTGCCAGTTCATTTCGAAGGCCTGGGCGGCAGGCATTCGGGTAATCAGGTGGAGCAGGGCGGTGATGGTGCCGCCGGAGGTGAATACGGCGATTTTGTCGGTGTGGTTGGCGGCTTCAAGGATCCGCTGCAAACCACCCTGGACCCGCTCGACAAACCCCAGCCAGCTTTCCAGCCCGGGCGGATCATAGGTGCCGGCCAGCCAGCGTTCGATGATCAGGGCGAAAATGCGTTGGAACTCGCTGCGGTTCTGCGGGCCATTGCGCAGGATGTGCACGGCATCCGGCTCACTGCTGAGCAGGTCGGGTAACAGGCCGCGAATGATTGCCTCGCCGTCGAACTCGTTGAACGCGCTGTCTGTTTCCAATGCCGGAACCGGCAAGCCCAGGGCGCTGTACTGGTCGAACGTGGCGCTGGCAGTGTGCTGCTGGCGACGCAGGTCGCCGGCGATGCAGCGGTCAAACGCAATGCCCAGGTCTGCCAGGTGGCGACCGAGCACTTGCGCTTGTTCCACGCCAATGGGCGAGAGGACGTCATAGTCGTCTGCACCGAAGGAAGCCTGGCCATGTCGAATCAGATAAATGCTGCCCACGTCCGTTTTCCCGGTACGTTGAAAGTCTGGCGAGGTTATGAGGATGCCTGCGAGCTGTCAATGAAAAAACATACGCTTGTTTTAAAAGCGCGTTGGAGCCCACCTGCTGGCGGTTTGATCACTGGCTCCTTCGCAGTGGCGTCGGTATGCTGAGGCCATCCGCGCCTGGCGCAGTGCATTTTTTAAGGAGACATATGGATTTTTTGGCCGAATACGCGAGCTTTCTGGCGAAGACCGTCACCCTGGTGGTCGCTATTCTGGTGGTACTGATCAGCTTTGCAGCACTGCGCAGCAAAGGTCGTCGTAAATCCGCCGGCCAATTGCAGGTCAGCAAGCTGAATGATTTCTACAAGGGCTTGCGTGAGCGCCTGGAGTCCAGCCTGCTCGACAAGGACCAGCTCAAGGCCCTGCGCAAGTCCGAAAGCAAAGCTGAAAAGAAGAAAGACAAGAAGAAGCCCGAGCCCAAGCCACGGGTATTCGTGCTGGATTTCGACGGTGACATCAAGGCTTCGGCCACCGAAAGCCTGCGCCATGAAATCACCGCACTGCTGAGCCTGGCGACGCCCAAGGACGAAGTGGTGCTACGCCTGGAAAGCGGCGGCGGCATGGTGCACAGCTATGGCCTGGCCTCTTCGCAACTGGCGCGTATCCGCCAGGCCGGCGTGCCGTTGACCGTGTGCATCGACAAAGTCGCGGCGAGCGGCGGCTACATGATGGCGTGCATCGGCGAGAAGATCATCAGTGCACCCTTCGCCATTCTCGGTTCCATTGGCGTGGTGGCGCAGTTGCCCAACGTCAATCGCCTGCTTAAAAAGCACGACATCGACTTTGAAGTGCTGACCGCCGGTGAATACAAGCGCACGCTCACTGTGTTCGGCGAAAACACCGAGAAGGGCCGGGAGAAGTTCCAGGAAGACCTGGACATCACGCATCAGCTGTTCAAGAACTTCGTCTCGCGTTACCGCCCGCAGTTGGCGATTGACGAGGTGGCCACTGGCGAAGTGTGGTTGGGGGTTGCCGCTCTCGACAAACAACTGGTTGATGAGCTGCAAACCAGCGATGAATACCTGGCCACCAAGGCCAAGACCGCCGAAGTGTTCCACCTGCACTATGCCGAGCGTAAGAGCCTGCAGGAGCGTGTGGGCCTGGCGGCCAGCGGCTCGGTGGACCGGGTGCTGTTGACCTGGTGGAGCCGCTTGACCCAGCAGCGGTTCTGGTAAGCCAGTACTGAAAACCAGGTAATCCCCTGTCGATCGTTCCCACGCGGAGCGTGGGAATGCCTCCAGTGACGCTCTGCGTCACCCTGGCGTAGGTGGGACGCGGAGCGTCCAAGGCTGCATTCCCACGCGGAGCGTGGGAACGCTCATGTCAGGTCAAACGGGGTTTAATCGAGTCCGCCAACTGCGTAAGGATCAGGCAGCACGATACGGCCCCGGCATCCAGAACGCCGAGGGAACGCTCACCCAAACGACTCGCTCGGCCAATCTTGGCCACCAGGTCCTTGGTCGAATCCCGCCCCTGAGAAGCAGCGCTTTTCATCGCGTCGAGTGCATCGCTGAAAGAACGCGCCGCTGCATGCGCCCGTTCAAAGGCTTCCACCGCCGGGATCAACGTGTCCATCAAGCACTTGTCGCCCACGCCCGCTTCGGTGATGTCCTGCAACGAGGTCAAGCCGCCGCGCAGCAGGTGGGTGAAGGTGGCGGCGTCGATGTCTTCACTGGCGCGCACTTCGTCGGCCATGCCGATAAACAGGCTGCCATACAAGGGGCCCATGGAGCCGCCGATGCCTTCCATCAGGCTCAGGGTCAGTTCATCCAGGGCTTCGGCCAGGGTCAGTTGGCGGCCTTCGATCGTGCGGCCGCAATGGGCAAAGCCCTTGGCCATGTTGATGCCATGGTCGCCATCGCCTATAGCGCCGTCGACTTCGCTGAGGTACTCCCGGTTTGCCACGATCACGCTGACCAGGTCGGCGACAATGGCGCTACCGTCATGGGTGGAAAAATGCTGGCTCATGGTTCACTCCGCCTGGGTCATGCCGATGGAGCGGCAGGGTTGGTCGATCAGGGTTTTCAGCTCGGCGTCGAGGCCGAGCAGGGTCAAGGTCACGCCCATCATCTCCAGGGACGTGAAGTAGTTGCCCACGTAGCAACGGTGAATCTTCAAACCTTTGGCCTTGAGCTGTTTTTCCACCTCGGCGTAGAAAATATACAACTCCATCACCGGGGTGGCGCCCAGGCCTGAGACCAGCACCACCACGCTGTCGTCCTGGCTGAAATCGCGGTCGGCGAGGATCGGCGCCAGCATGCGCTTGGCCATGGCGGCGGCCGGTTCAATCGGGATGACTTCGATGCCCGGCTCGCCATGATGGCCAATACCTAATTCCATCTGCCCGTCGGGAATCTGGAAGTTCGGCTTGCCCACCGCGGCGATGGTGCAGGGCGTAAGGCCGATACCAATCGAGCGGCAGTGGTCGACGGTTTTCTGCGCCACCCGAATCACGCCGTCCAGGTCGTAATGCTGGGCAGCGGCGGCACCGCCGATCTTCCACATGAAGATCTCCCCGGCTACACCGCGACGCTTGGCGATGTCGGCCTTGGGCGCGGACGCCACGTCGTCGTTGGCGACCACCGTGCGGATGCGCATGTCTTTGCTGGCGGCCATTTTCATCGCCAGCTTCACGTTCATGTTGTCGCCCGCGTAGTTGCCATACAGGCATGCCACGCCTGCGCCATGGTCGGCGGCGTGGAAGGCGTCGAAAAAGCTTTTGGCGGTGGGCGAGGAAAAAATCTCGCCAACGGCCACCGCATCCACCAGGCCTGGGCCAACATAACCGAGGAACGCCGGCTCATGCCCGGAGCCGCCGCCGGTGACAATGCCGACGCGGCCCTGGGCGGAGGGCTTGGCCTTGACGATGACCCGTGGGTTGCTTTCGTACTGGCGCAGCTCGGGGTGCGCGACCAGGATGCCGCGCAGCATGTCTTCGACCACTTGGTCGGGATCGTTGATGACTCGATTCATAACGCGGGTTCCTGTGTTCTTGTTCTAAGGGGCGACACCCTTCCATTGTGGGAGCAGGCAAGCCAGCTCCCACAGGGTTTTGTGTTGTTACTGAGATCAGGGTTCGAGCACAACCTTCAGCGATTTATCGCCGCGTTCCATCACTGCAAAGGCTTCCTTGAAGTCCGCCAGCGCAAACTTGTGGGTCACCACGTCGCGCATATCGATCTTGCGGTTGCCGATAAAGTCTATGGCCCTTGGGTACATATACGGCCCCAGGTGCGAGCCGAGGATATCCAGCTCCTTGCGGTCACCGATGATCGACCAATCCACCGTGGCCTCGTCATTGAACACGCTGAATTCCACAAAGCGTCCCAGCTTGCGCAGCATCGCCAGGCCTTGGTTCACCGCCTTGTGATGCCCGGTCGCCTCGATATAAATGTCGCAGCCGTAGCCATCGGTGATTTCGCGGATCTTCGCCAACACATCCACCTCGGCCGGGTTCCACACTTCATCGGCGCCCAGGCGCAGGGCGAGGGCGGCGCGTTCGGGTTTCATGTCCAGCACGATGAGTTTTTTCGGGTTGCGCAACCGCACCGCGCCGATGATGCCCAGGCCCAGGGTGCCGGCGCCGGCGACCACCACGATGTCGTCATGGTCGACGTTGGCGCGTTCCGCCGCGTGTAGCGAGCAGGCCAGGGGTTCGATCAGGATCGCTTCATCGGGGGCGATGGATTCCGGTACTTTGTGGATGATGCCTTCCTTGGTGAAGATCATGTATTGGGCCATGGCGCCCTGCACATTGTTCTGGAAGCCATACAGGTCGTGCTTCTGGCACATCCAGTACTGGCCGTGGTTGCAAAAGCGGCAGCCCCAGCACGGCACGATCTGCTCGGAGATCACCCGGTCGCCCACGGCCACGCCGCGCTTCTCGGCGCCTGGGCCAAGGGCGACCACGCGGCACACGAACTCATGCCCGGGGATCATCGGTGGCTTCACGTAGCGCGGTTGTTCGGCATCGCCCCAGAACGACGGCGCGCCGCGATAGGTCTTGATATCGCCCATGCAAATGCCGCACAGCTCGACTTTGGTCAGGATCTCGTCGGGGCCGGGTGTGGGCACGTCGACGGTTTCCAGGCGGTAATCTTCGGGACCGTGGCAGACCACAGCCTGCATGGTTTTCGGGATGCTCGGGGCGAGTTGTTCAGGTGTGCGTTCGGTGACGGTGGACATGACAAAACCTCACGACATAACGATGAATTACTGAATGCTGTAGCCGCCGTCGATCACCATGTTGGCACCGGTGATCATCTGCGCGGCATCACTGAGCAGGTACAACGCCAGCCCGGCGATTTCTTCCGGCTGGGCAAAGCGACCTGCCGGAATCTGCAATTTGGCCCGCTCACCCACCTCGCCCGCCCAGGCTTTTTTGCCCAGGGCGGTTTCGACGATGGTCGGGGAGATGGCGTTGACGTTGATCTGCGGCGCCCACTCCATGGCCAATACTTTGGTCATGCCGACGATGGCGGCTTTGCTGGCGCAGTAGGCGACGTGACGGTCCAGGCCAATCACGGCAGCCTGGGACGCCAGGTTGACGATGCGCCCGCTGCCCTGGGCGATCATGTGCCTGGCGCAGGCCTGAGCCATGAAAAAACTGGCCTTGAGGTTGATGTCCAAGGTGGTGTCCCAGGCGCTTTCGCTGACGTCGATGGCCTTGTCCAGCAGCACCACGCCTGCGCTGTTGATCAGGTAATCCAGGCGCTGGAAATGCGCGAACACCTTGTCGACGGTCGGTTGTATCTGGTCGATCCTCCCGAGGTCGACGGCAATGCCAAGGTGCCCGGCACCCAGGCTGGCTGCCACCTCGACCACGGCCGGGTCGCGGTCCAGCAGCGCCACCCTTGCGCCGCGTTCCGCCAGCAAGGTGGCGCAGGCCAGGCCGATGCCGGCGGCGCCACCGGTGATCACCGCGCAACGGCCGCTGAGGTCGAAGGCTTGGTTCCAGAAACCAGACATGAATGACTCCTCGTTCTCACGCTCTGCGTGGGAATGCCGCGTGGAACGCTCTGCGTTCCGATGTTAAGTGACGCGGAGCGTCACGGATGCGTTCCCACGCGGAGCGTGGGAACGATCAAACTACTTACCGCCGCTGACTTGCTTGTACAGCGCGTCCGCATTGGCATTGGTCACCGGCACCCAGGGCAGGATGTAGTTCTTGGCCGTGCCGTCACCCCATTTCACGTCTTTGGCATAGCGCTCCCAAATCACCGATTGCGGCTTGTAGTCCTTGCCGGCCAAGGCACGCAACGCTACGTCCAGCGCGCCTTGGGACTGGGCCTGGGCATCCTGTAGGAAGGTGGTGACTTCGTCCTTTTTCGCCGCCTGGATCGCATCCGGCATGCCGTCGATAGAGGTCACAGGCACATCCTTGGAGGTGAGGCCATGGGACTTCAGCGCCTGCACGGCGCCCAGGGCCATGTCGTCATTCTGGGCGATCACGCCATTGATGCCCTTGGGGTGGGCGTTGAGCCAGTCTTCGGTGAGCGTCATGGCCTGGGCGCGGTCCCAGTTGGCGGTTTTCTTTTCGATGATCTTGATGTCCGGGTGTTTGCCCAGCACTTCCAGCTCGCCTTTTTCCCGGTCGATCTGCGCCGACTGGCCAATCGGGCCCTGGATGATCACCACGTTGCCTTTGCCATTGAGCTTGTCGACCATGGCCTGGGCCTGCAGGCGGCCGCCTTCCACGTCGTCGTTACCCACATACGGCACGCTGGCATCGGCTACTTTCGTATTGGAGGCGATGACCACCACGTCGTTGCTCATGGCGGCCTTGACGGTACCGACGCCGGCCTTGGTATCAATCGGTACGAACAGAATCGCGTCGTAGCGTTGGGTCACCATGTTTTCGATCTGGTTGTTCTGGGTCAGGGCGTCGTAGTTGCCGTCGAACACGGTCAACTGCACGGTGCCATCCTTGACGGCCGGATGTTCCTTGAGCTCGCGGACCCAGTTCTGCATGAACTGACCCTTGAGGCCATAGACGGCTGCGCCGATCTTGTAGGTCTTGCCGTCGGCGGCCAGGGCGATACTGCTGGCGAGCAGGGAGAGGGCCGCCGCAGCGGCCAGGGTGGTACCCAGTTTCATAAGTAGAACTCCAGTTATTGTTATGGGTCGTTCTTCAGCGTTTCTTCTTGCGCCACACGTCGATCAGTACTGCAAACACGATGATCAGGCCCTTGGCGACCTGCTGGTAATAGGAGGACACGCCGAGCAGGTTCAGGCCGTTGTTGATCACGCCGATCAACAGTGCCCCGAACAAGGTGCCGACAATGCTGCCGGTACCGCCGGACAAACTGGTGCCACCGATCACCACCGCGGCAATCGCGTCCAACTCATAGGAAACCCCGGCCTGGGGCAGGGCAGAGGTGGTGCGTGCCGACAGCACCACGCCGGCCAACCCGGCGAGCAGGCCCGAGACCACGTAGACCGAGAACATCACCTTGCGCACGCCAATGCCCGATGTGCGCGCGCTTTTTTCATTGCCGCCCACCGCGTACACATAACGGCCGTAGGTGGTGTAGCGCAGCACCATCCAGAAAATAAGCGCGACCACGGCGAAGATGATGATCGGCACGCCCACCGGGCCGACCTTGCCGATGCCCAGGGCCAGGTAGGCGTCGGGCAGGTCGGTGATCGGGCTGCCGTCGTTGAGAATAAAGGTCATGCCCCGGGCGATGCTGAGCATGCCGAGGGTGGCCACGAACGGCGGGATCGACAGGTTGGCGATCATGAAACCATTGACCACCCCGAGCATCGCGCCGGCAAACATCCCCGCGCTGACCGCCGCCAACAGGCCATAACCCTGGGTGGCGACCATGGCGCTGCACAACCCGGCGAACGCCAGGATCGACCCCACCGACAGGTCGATGCCCTTGGTCAGGATCACATAGGTCATGCCCACGGCGAGAATGCCGTTGATGGAGGTCTGGCGCAGGATGTCCATCCAGTTGCGCCAGGTCATGAAGTATTCGCTGGAAAACGCCATCACCACGCACAGCAGGATAAACACCAGCGGCAGGCCGAAGCGGTCGAGGGACAGGCGCAGGCGGTTGCGCGGCGCGGCAGTAACGGGAGCAACGATGGTTTTGGCATTCATGAGGCAAGACTCAACAAGGCTTCCTGGGAAAGGGCGGTGTCGGTGCTGATAGTGACCAGCCGGCCGCCTTTGAAGACGGCGATGCGGTCGCTCAAGTGCAGCAGTTCCGGTGCTTCCGACGACACCACAATGGCTGCGCCACCGGCGCGCACGAACTGGTCGAGCAGGTGGTAGATCTCCTGTTTGGCGCCTTCGTCGATGCCGCGGGTGGGTTCATCGCAGAGCAGGCATACCGGCTCGGTGGACAGGCATTTGGCGAGCACCACCTTTTGCTGGTTGCCGCCGCTCATTGATGCCACCGGCAGCTCCAGGGAGCTGGTCTTGATCTGCAAGCGCTTGACCATCTCCTCGGCCAGTTGCGCTTCTTTACGTGCGTTGATCAGCGACCAACTCGACAAGCGCTTATAGGCCGACAGTGCAATGTTCGACAGGATGCTGCCGGTCAGCACCAGGCCGCTGTCCTTGCGGTCTTCGGTAACCAGCGACATGCCGGCGTCGATGGTCGCCTTGGGCTGCCCGATGGGCATGGGCTTGCCTCGCAAGGTAACGCTGCCGGAATCCGCCACGGTCAGGCCGTAGATGCAATTGAGGAATTCACTGCGCCCGGAGCCCATCAACCCATAAATGCCGAGGATCTCGCCACGGCGCAGTTGCAGGCTGATGTCGTGGAACTCACCGTTGCGGCTCAGGTTGTCGACTTGCAGGCAGGTGCTGGCCGCACATTCGCGGCCCGCCTTGTGGTCGATGCGCGTCAGTTCCTGGCCGACAATGCCGCGCACCAGGTGGTCGCGGTCGATATCGGCCATGCGCCCGCTTTCGACAAAGGCGCCATCACGGAAGATGCTGTAGTCATCGGCGATCTGCGCCAGTTCGCTCAGTCGATGGGACACGTACACGATGCCGGCGCCGCGCGCGGTAAGGCGGCGAATCGCCTTGAACAGGGTTTCGGCCTCGCGCTCGCCGATGGCCGAGGTGGGCTCGTCCATGATCATCACCTGGCAGTCATGGCTGAACGCCTTGGCGATTTCCACCAATTGCATCTGCGCCACGCTCAAGCGGTGCATGGGGCTGGTGGCGTCGACGTCGAACTCCAGGCTTTCGAGCAGTTCACGGGTGCGGCGGTTGAGGGCCTTGCTGTCGACGATGCAACCGGCGCGGCGCGGTTCGCGGCCCAGCCAGATGTTTTCGGCGACGGTCATGTAGGGGATGGGTTCGAGCTCCTGGGTGATCATTGCGATCCCCGCCGCCAAGGCTTCACTCGGGCGATTGAACTGCACCGGTGCGCCGTTGAGCACAATGCTGCCGGCGTCACGCTGGGTGATGCCCATCAGGATGCTCAGGAAGGTTGACTTGCCGGCACCGTTGCCGCCGCACAGGGCGTGGACGCTGCCGGCGCGCAGAGAAAGGCGCCCGTCGCGCAGGGCTGGCACCCCGGCGTAAGCCTTGGCGACGTGTTCAGCCTGGAGCAGTAATGGCGTGGCCATCGGCGTGTCCTCGTGCTGTGAATTCTTATTAGGTCGCACAGTCATGTTTCGCTGTGATCATATGTGTATCAAATGAAATTCTGATCAGTCAATCTCTTTCACTTAAAAGGTGTGATTCTCATCTTTGACGCGGTTATTGCCTTGGTATTGCCTTGGTATAGGGCTTTGACTGGCAGGTCAGTTAAATCTCGCTTGACAGTAAGGGGGGAATGCTTGCGAAATGAGTGAGAGATATTTCACTAAGTGATCATTTGATCAGTGGAGTTTGGCGCCATGAACACACCTTTCCCGGTGGCTATCGGATGTGATGAAGCGGGTTTTGAGCTCAAAGAGTTGTTGAAGCGCCATATCGAGGCGTTGGGGTACCCGGTCACCGACTTCGGTACGCATTCAACGGCGCCGGTGCTGTACCCGGACATCGCCCTGGCCGTGGCCACCGCCATCACTGCCGGGCAACAGCGCCTCGGCGTGCTGGTATGCGGCACCGGTATAGGCATGGCCATCTCGGCCAACAAGGTGCTGGGCATCCGTGCGGCCCAGGCCCATGACACCTACTCGGCGGAGCGGGCGCGCAAGAGCAACGATGCGCAAATCCTCTCCATCGGTGCGCGGGTCATCGGTGCGGAGTTGGCCAAAAGCATCGTCAGTGCGTTTTTGGCCTCGGAGTTCGAAGCGGCGCGGTCCGGGGCCAAGGTCGAACGCATCAATGCGATCGAGCGCGATGGGCATCAGTAGTGGACGGCGCGGGGCAAGAGTCGGGAGAATGCGCCTTTGACGCCGAAACGGAAGCCCGTCCCCATGAGTGACAGTACCCAGCGCATGGCCAGTGATATCGATCAGATGACCGAAGTGGCGATGCTCTATTACCTTGAGAACGTCACTCAGGAGGCCATTGCCAAGCGCTTTGACCTGTCGCGGGCCAAAGTCAGCCGCCTGCTCAAGCGTGCTCGGGATGAAGGGATCGTCGAGGTGCGCGTGTTGCAGCACCCGGCGATGAACAACGAGCTGGAGCGGGCGCTGGTGGAGCGCTTCAAGCTCGACCGCGCCTTGATCGCGGTCGACCACAGCGACCCCGACACCCAGCGCTCGGCGGTCGCCAGCCTGGTCGCCAACTACCTCAACAAGACCCTGAGTGATGGGATGATCGTTGCCGTGGGCATGGGGCGTAACGTCGGCGCGGTGGCCGATAACGTGTTTCTGCCGGTGACCCGCAACTGCACTTTCGTGTGTGCCATCGGCGGTTCGCTCAAGGCCGGCGAATACATGAACCCTGACCACATCTGCCGACGCCTGGCCCTGCGCTTTGGTGGCGAAAGTGAAAGCCTGTACGCCCCGGCGCTGGTGGCCAACCCGGAACTGCGCGGGGTGCTGATCAACAACGACACGGTGCGTTCGACTCTTGACCGCGCCCGCCGTGCCGATATCGCCCTGATCGGCATCGGCGACATGAGCGAGAACAGCAACATGGTGCGCATGGGCTGGTTCTCGCCCCAGGAAATCGCCCAGGCGCGGTTGTCTGGCACCGTGGGCGACATGATGGGCTATGACTTTATCGACATTCACGGCCAGCCGGCGGTCAACGCCATCCAGGGGCGCGTGATCGGGTTGACGGTGCAGGAGCTGTTTCGCATCCCGGATGTGGTGGCGATTGCCAGCGAGAACACCAAGGCGGCGGCGACCTTGGGGGCGTTGCGTTCGGGGGTGATCAATACGCTGGCGACCACCGTCACCAATGCCCACACCATCCTGGCGCTGGACGATGCCACTCGTAAAACCTGATGCAGATCGTTCCCACGCTCCAGCGTGGGAACGCATCCTGTGACGCTCCGCGTCATCCTTGCGCGTGTGGGACGCGGAGCGTCAAAGGCGGCATTCCCACGCAGAGCGTGGGAACGATCATGCATCGAGGTGCCGGCATCGCAGGCCAGCTCCCACAAGAGTTGCTGTGCTTCTGATGGGGTTTACAGGTTTTGTAATAGTTTTGCGTTGTGGGAAATTTGTATTTCGAATGTAGGATTCAAGTCCTTTTGTCATTTCAGGACGTGCATGAACACCCTCTCGGAGCCTCCCAGTCGTCTTTCCCCAAGACAACCGCTGTCGCTGTTCCCGCTGAAGCACCCCGTATTCCGTCAACTAACCTTGTCCCGGTCGCATGACCGCACTTTGCCGTGCCCGGCGTTCTGAACACTTTAAAGACAGAGAATTTATAAATGGAATGGTTAGCGGATCCTACGGCCTGGCTCGGCCTTGCGACCTTGATTGTGCTGGAACTGGTGCTGGGTATCGACAACCTGGTGTTTATCGCGATCCTGGCGGACAAGTTGCCGCCGGAGCAGCGTGACCGTGCACGTTTGATCGGTTTATCCCTGGCGCTGCTGATGCGCCTGGGCCTGTTGGCGAGTATTTCCTGGTTGGTGACCCTCACCCAGCCGCTGTTCGAGGTGTTCGACAAGAGCTTCTCCGGCCGTGACCTGATCATGCTGTTCGGCGGTATATTCCTGCTGTTCAAGGCCACTATGGAATTGCATGAGCGCCTTGAAGGCCATGTGGCACAGCACAAGGGCAGTGTGGCTTACGCCATGTTCTGGCCGATCGTCGCGCAGATCGTGGTGCTGGATGCGGTGTTCTCCCTCGACGCGGTGATTACCGCCGTGGGCATGGTCGACGAGCTGGCGGTGATGATGATCGCCGTGATCGTGTCCATCGGCCTGATGATCGTGGCGAGCAAGCCGCTGACCCGTTTCGTCAATGCGCACCCCACCGTGATCATGCTGTGCCTGGGCTTCCTGATGATGATCGGTTTCGCCCTGACCGCCGAAGGCCTGGGCTTCCATATTCCCAAGGGCTACTTGTACGCGGCCATTGGCTTCTCGATTCTGATCGAGGTGTTCAACCAGATCGCCCGAGCCCGTCGCAAAAAATCGGCACAGGGTGTGTTGCCGGTGCGTGAGCGTACCGCCCATGCGGTGATGCGCTTGTTGGGCGGCCGCAGCCTGGCGGTGGAAGAGGTGGGTGAAGAGGTAGCCGACCTGCTGGGCGAGCCGGATGCTGCGCAGGGTCCGCTGTTTGACCGGCGCGAACGGGTGATGATCAGCGGTGTGCTGCAACTGGCCGAGCGGCCGATTC
Source organism: Pseudomonas sp. GW823-FHT02F05 (assembly GCF_058797315.1). NCBI lineage: Bacteria > Pseudomonadati > Pseudomonadota > Gammaproteobacteria > Pseudomonadales > Pseudomonadaceae > Pseudomonas > Pseudomonas sp. GW823-FHT02F05. Next base: position 525,021 of record NZ_JBXAJM010000002.1, on the reverse strand, counting down.
GCACCCTGATGACCCCAAGGGCCAAGGTTGATTGCATCGACCTGGCGGACGACCCCGAGACGATCCGTCTGAAACTGATGCACTCGTCCTACTCGCGTCTGCCGTTGATCCGTAACGGTGCGGTGGATGAGCCCCTGGGTTTTGTGCACAAGAAGGAGTTACTCAAGGAGTACCTGGCGGGCAACGAGCCGAACCTGGAACACCTGGCGCGTCGGGCGATCAACCTGCTGGACAGTTTTTCGATCCTCAATGCCCTGGAGCAGATGCGCCAGGAGTCCACTCACATCGCTTTCGTGATCAACGAATTCGGCGACTTCATGGGCGTATTGAGCATGACGGATATTCTGGAATCCATCGCCGGTGAATTGCCCGATGCCAGCGAAATCGAAGGGCCCGATATTGTCGAGCAAGGCGATGGCTTCCGTGCCAATGGCGCCTTGAACCTCAACCTGGTGCGTCAACGCACGGGCTTCAAGGCGGTGACGACCGAGGATTATCAAACCCTGGCAGGTTTGGTGATGAGCCTGCTTGACCGCCTGCCGGTGGTGGGCGATAGCCTGGAACATGAAGGCTGGCGTTTGACCGTGGCTGAAGTGGAGGAGCGTCGAGTGACGCAAGTGCACTTGCACCCTTGCTCAGGTCATAACGGCTGAAGATGTCCTTCACGTACTGCTCTTGTTCTTCAAGGGGGCCCAAACCTTTGTGTTGTTCCACCAGGGCGCCCTTGCGATAGATCAGCAGCGTCGGGGTGCCTGACACGTCAGGGTGCCTCGGCGTATGGGCGCAATCGAGTACCAGGCTCACGACCCAGGGATGCTGCCAGGCGTGCTGTTCGAACAAGGAGCCTGCCTGCGCGCAAGCGGGGCAGTGCTCTGATACAAACAGGAGGAACACCGGGCGCGGTGTATTCAGTACGCGTTCGAACGCTTTGGCGCTGGAAATGATGCGGGTGGCCATTCCCATGGTGATCTCCCTTCAAGCCGCGTGGGTGTTTGCCAACGCTAAGCCCGTGGCTTATCACCGTCTACTGTCAACCTTCACAGGTCTGCCTCGCGCTCTATGCGCTCCCTGGCCTTGCGGGCCTGGCTCGCGCACTTCTCGTATTCCTCATTGTCGCGGGAGGCCTTGGCCCGGCGATAGCCATGGTGATTCTGGGCGGTGTAGTCGGTGCTGAAGGCTTCCTTGAGTTTCTGCAGTTCTTCCTTGCATTCACGGCGGTCGCTACTGGCCAGGGCGTTGCCAGCCACCCCGAGCAAAAGCACGGGCAAGATATATCGCAGTTTCATCAGTCAGGTTCCATGTAAGGGCGAGCAAGCACGCTCTTAGAGGTTAGCCCAGGCGTTCGGTATTGGTGCGCAGTAACAGGGTTTGAGGTCTTGCGTAGCAAAGCGTTTGTACTCACAGGCAGGCGCCGTATTCCCGTCAGGCCGCTATCTGACTGATCCACAAGGCATTTGCGGGGCGCATGTCTTTCCATGAGCACCTATGGCACACTTTCTGCTGTCTATTCCGTTGTTACATACCAAGTTCCGGTATAGCGGAATACACCCTCCCTGGAGTGCTTGTCATGCATCACCGACCTTCCGTATTCAAAGCGTGTGTTTTTCTCGTCGCTGCATCGGCTTCCCTCGCCAGCGTGGTGCAGGCGGCGGACAGCAAGCTCGATGATGTGCTCAAGCGTGGGCACTTGATCGTAGGTACAGGCAGTACCAATGCGCCGTGGCACTTCCAGGGAGCGGATGGCAAGTTGCAGGGGTTTGATATCGACATCGGCCGCATCGTGGCCAAAGGCTTGTTCAATGACCCGAGCAAGGTGGAGTTTGTGGTGCAATCGTCCGATGCACGTATTCCCAACCTGCTCACCGACAAGGTCGACATGAGCTGCCAGTTCATCACCGTTACCGCCAGCCGTGCGCAGCAGGTGGCCTTTACCCTGCCGTACTACCGGGAAGGCGTCGGCCTGCTGTTGCCCAATAACAGCAAATACAAGGAAATCGAAGACCTGCAGGCGGCGGGCGACGACGTCACCGTGGCTGTGCTGCAGAACGTGTATGCCGAAGAGTTGGTGCACCAGGCACTGCCCAAGGCCAAGGTCGATCAGTACGACAGCGTTGACCTGATGTACCAGGCCGTGAACTCAGGCCGCGCCGATGCTGCTGCCACCGACCAGTCCTCGGTCAAATACCTGATGGTGCAGAACCCTGGCCGCTACCGCAGCCCCACCTACGCCTGGAGCCCGCAAACCTATGCCTGCGCGGTCAAGCGCGGCGACCAGGACTGGCTGAATTTCGTCAACACCGCGCTGCACGAAGCCATGACCGGTGTGGAATTCCCCACCTACAAAGCCTCGTTCAAGCAGTGGTTCGGCGTGGAACTGCCAGAACCGGCGATTGGTTTTCCCGTGGAATTCAAGTGACCCGCAACAACAGGGGCGTGCCTGAACACGCCCCCTTCAGGTGCTGCTGACCATGAACTATCAGTTGAACTTTGCCGCCGTCTGGCGTGATTTCGACACCTTGCTGGCGGGGCTCGGCCTGGGGCTGCAGTTGGCGTTGCTGTCGATCGCCATCGGCTGCGTGATCGGCCTGTTGATGGCGTTTGCCATGCTTTCCAGGTACCGCGCGTTGCGTATTATTGCCTCGGTGTATGTCACCGTGGTGCGCAACACCCCGATCCTGGTGTTGATCCTGTTGATCTACTTCGCCTTGCCCTCCCTGGGCATTCGGCTGGATAAGATTCCCTCGTTCATCATCACCCTGTCGCTGTATGCCGGTGCCTATCTCACCGAGGTATTCCGCGCAGGCCTGGTGAATATTCCCAAGGGCTTGCGGGAAGCCGGCCTGGCCATCGGCCTGGGGGAGTGGCGGATTCGCGCTTACATCACCGTGCCGGTGATGCTGCGCAACGTGTTGCCGGCACTCTCGAACAACTTCATCTCGCTGTTCAAGGACACCTCCCTGGCCGCCGCGATCGCGGTGCCGGAGCTGACCTATTACGCCCGCAAGATCAACGTCGAAAGCTACCGGGTGATTGAAACCTGGCTGGTCACGACCGCGCTCTACGTGGCTGCCTGTTACCTGATTGCCATGCTGCTCCGTTACCTGGAACAGCGTTTGGCTATCCGTCGTTAAGGAAGGGCCTCATGTACGAATCCCCCAGTTGGCTGCATGAATTGTGGATCGCCCGCGAGACCCTCTGGGCCGGCTTTCAGGCCAGCGTGGCGGTCTCGGCGCTGGCGATTGTCTTTGGCACCCTGATCGGCATCGTCGCCGGGTTGATCCTGACCTACGGCAAGTTCTGGATGCGTGCGCCGTTCCGTCTGTATGTCGATTTGATCCGTGGCACGCCGGTGTTTGTGCTGGTGTTGGCATGTTTCTACATGCTGCCGGCCCTTGGCTGGCAAATCAGTGCGTTCCAGGCCGGTGCTGTCGGGCTCACCTTGTTCTGTGGCTCCCATGTATCGGAAATCGTGCGCGGCGCGCTGCAGGCCATTCCCCGTGGGCAATTGGAAGCGGGCAAGGCGATTGGCCTGACGTTCTATCAGTCCCTGGGCTATGTGCTGCTGCCCCAGGCGCTGCGGCAGATCTTGCCGACCTGGGTGAACTCCTCTACGGAAATCGTCAAGGCTTCCACCTTGCTGTCGGTGATCGGTGTGGCCGAATTGCTGCTCAGTACCCAGCAGGTGATCGCGCGCACCTTCATGACCCTGGAGTTCTACCTGTTCGCCGGTTTTCTGTTCTTTGTCATCAACTACGCCATCGAATTATTCGGGCGCTACATTGAAAAGCGGGTGGCCTTGCCATGAACCAAGCTCAAACCAACCCAGCGCTGCTGGACATTCGTGGCCTGCGTAAACAATACGGCCAGGTGGAAGTGCTCAAGGGCGTCGACCTGTCCATGCAGCGCGGCAATGTGGTGACGTTGATCGGCTCCAGCGGCTCGGGCAAGACCACCTTGCTGCGCTGCGTGAACCTGCTGGAAGAGTTCCAGGGCGGGCAGATCACCCTGGATGGCGAGTCCATCGGCTACAGCGATGTCGGCGGCAAGCGTGTACGCCACCCGGAGCGAGTGATCGCCCAGCACCGCGCAATGACCGGCATGGCGTTCCAGCAATTCAACCTGTTCCCGCACCTGACCGCGCTGCAGAACGTCACCCTCGGCTTGCTCAAGGTCAAGAAAATGGGCAAGGATGAAGCGGTAGCGCTGGCCGAAAAATGGCTGGACCGCGTCGGCCTGCTGGAGCGCCGCAACCACTTTCCCGGCCAATTGTCCGGCGGCCAGCAACAGCGCGTGGCCATTGCCCGGGCCATTGCCATGAACCCCAGCCTGATGCTGTTCGACGAAGTCACCTCGGCCCTCGACCCGGAGTTGGTGGGCGAAGTGCTCAGCGTGATCAAGGGGTTGGCGGAGGAGGGCATGACCATGTTGTTGGTCACCCACGAGATGCGCTTTGCCTATGAGGTCTCGGACCAGATCGTCTTCATGAACCAGGGCCGCATTGAAGAGCAGGGCAGTGCGAAGGACATCTTCGAACGGCCGCAGTCGCCGCGCCTGGCAGAATTTCTCAAGAACATTCGTTTTTAACAAGGAGCAACTTTATGAGCATTACTCGTTACGGCACCGGCAGCACCGCAGGTGGCGGCCAGCCACGTCCGTTCGCCCGCGCGGTGGAAGCCGATGGCTGGCTGTACGTGTCGGGCCAGGTGCCTGCGGTGGACGGTGAAATCATCAATGGCGGCATCATCGAGCAAACCCGCCAGACGATGCGCAACGTGGTGGCTATCCTCGAAGAAGCCGGCTACGAACTCAAGGATGTGGTGCGGGTGGGCGTATGGTTGGAAGACCCACGGGACTTCTGGAGTTTCAACAAGGTATTCGGCGAATACTTCACCCCGGAGCACGCACCGGCGCGCGCCTGTGTTCAGGCCAATATGATGGTCGATTGCAAGGTCGAGATCGATTGCGTGGCCTACAAGAAAAAGGCCTAACTGATCATTCCCACGCTCTGCGTGGTAATACCGCCTTGGACGCTCTGCGTCCGCGCATGTGACGCAAAGCGTCACCGCATGCATTCCCACGCAGAGCGTGGGAACGATCATCTGGAACGGGACCGAGTACTGCCATGACCGAAGACACCATCAAACGCCGCGCCAAAGGCCTGGACCGTGCGTTCGATATCCTCGATTTTCTCAAGGAAATCGGCCAACCCCTGCGCCCGAATGATATTGCCAGCGGCATTGGCAGCCCCAAATCCACGGTCTACGAACTGGTGGCGTCGTTGCTGGAGCGGCGCATCCTGGAGACCGTGGGCAAGGACGGCCACGTGTATCTGGGGCGCCAGCTGTATTTCCTCGGCCAGGCACACTTGCGTCACTTCGACCTGACCCGCGAGGCCGACCACGCCTTGCAGGAGATCGTCAGCCAGACCCACGAAACCGCGCAGATGTGCCTGCTCAACGGGCGCAAATACACGGTGGCGCTGATGCGCGAGGGCCAGCGGCATTTCCGTATTTCTTCGGACATCGGGGAAAACGCGCCCATTCCGTGGACTGCCTCGGGACGCTTGTTGCTGGGGCATTTGAGCGATCAGCAGATCGTCGACCTGATCGATCCCGACGATTTCATCCTGCCGGATGGCCTGCGCCTGCCGCTGGACACCTTTCTGGCGCAGATCCGCCAGGCCAGCCTGGATGGTTTCTTCTCCTTCGACAGTGTGGCCGACACCTTCACCCACTGCTTTGCCGCCCCGGTGCGCGATGCCCAGGGCATCAGCATCGCGACCCTGTGCATCGTCGCCCCCCGGGCTGATGCGAGCAAAAACTACCATGACTATCGCCGGGTACTGATCGACAGTGCCAACAGCCTGGCCCGGCGCATCAACGAATAGGAGTTTTCCATGTCTGCCCTCAATGCCGTTGAAAAAGGGGCCGCCGCCGTCGGTGCCCATTTGGTTCGCGATGTCAGCCTGCCTGCCCTGGTGCTGCACCGTGACGCCCTGGAACATAACATCCGCTGGATGCAGGACTTTGTCCGCAGCAGCGGCGCCGAGCTGGCGCCCCACGGCAAGACCAGCATGATGCCCGCGCTGTTCCAGCGCCAGATCGCCGCCGGTGCCTGGGGCATCACCCTGGCTACCGCCGTGCAGACCCGCGCCGCCTACGCCAGCGGCGTGCGTCGCGTGCTGATGGCCAACCAACTGGTGGGCGCGGCGAACATGGCCTTGATCGCGGACCTGCTGGCCGACAAGGATTTTGACTTCCATTGTATGGTCGATCACCCGGACAACGTCGCCGACCTGGGCCTGTTCTTCGCCGCCCGTGGCCAGCGCCTCAACGTGATGATCGAGTACGGCGTGGTCGGTGGCCGGTGCGGCTGCCGCAGCGAGCAGCAAGTGCGCGACCTGGCCAAGGCGATCCAGGCCCAGCCGGCATTGGCCCTCACCGGTATCGAGGGTTACGAAGGCGTGATCCACGGCGAGCACGCCATCAGCGGTATCCGCGCCTTCGCCGCCAGCCTGGTGAGCCTGGCGGTGGAACTGCAAGACAGCGGCCTGTTCGACCTGCCCAAGCCGATCATCACCGCATCGGGCTCGGCCTGGTACGACCTGATCGCCGAGTCGTTCGAAACGCAAAACGCCGCCGGCCGTTTCCTCAGCGTGTTGCGCCCTGGCAGTTACGTGGCCCACGACCATGGCATCTATAAAGAGGCGCAGTGCTGCGTACTCGAACGCCGCAGCGACCTCAACGAGGGCCTGCGCCCGGCAATGGAAGTCTGGGCGCATGTGCAGTCGCTGCCGGAGCCTGGTTTTGCGGTGGTTGCCCTGGGCAAGCGCGACGTGGCCTACGACGCCGGTTTGCCAGTGCCGCTCAAGCGCTACAGGGCCGGGATCGTGCCGGCGCAAGGTGATGATGTGAGCGGGTGCAAGGTCACGGCGGTAATGGACCAGCATGCGTTCATGACTGTGGCGCCGGAGGTTGAATTGCGTATTGGCGACATCATTTCCTTTGGTACGTCCCACCCTTGCCTGACCTTTGATAAATGGCAGGTGGGGTGCCTGGTGGACGAGCAGTTGCAGGTGGTCGAGTCTCTGCATACCTGCTTCTAGACCGAGTCGCGGCTATCGCAGCGATGCGGCGACCCGACAAGCCAGCTCCCACAGTGACCGCGTTTTAACTGAAGGAATGCAGTCGAATGTGGGAGTCGGGCTTGCCCGCGATGGGGCCCTCCAGCACACCTGAGAACTTTGCCATGAACACCCACCCCCGCACCGCCCTCATCGGCGAATGCATGATCGAACTGCAACACCGCGCCGACGGCAGCCTGCACCAGAGCTTCGGCGGTGACACCTTGAACACCGCGGTGTACCTGCGCCGCGAGCTGGGCGATGCCGGCAGCGTTGACTACGTCACCGCCCTGGGCGATGACAGCTTCAGCGATGCCATGTGTGATCATTGGCACGCCGAAGGCCTTGGCCTGGACAGGGTCCAGCGTCTGCCTGGGCGCCTGCCGGGCTTGTATTGCATCCAGACCGACGCCCAGGGCGAACGTAAATTCCTCTACTGGCGCAACGAGGCGGCCGTGCGCGACTGCTTCACCACGCCTGCCGCCGAGCCGGTTCTGGCGGCCCTGCCGGGCTATGATGTGGTGTATTTCAGCGGCATTACCTTGGCCGTGCTGGGAGACATCGGGCGTGAGCGTTTACTGCAGGCGCTGATCGAAGCCCGCCTGCGCGGCGCCAGGGTGGTGTTCGATAACAATTACCGGCCCCGGTTGTGGGCCGATGTGCAAACGGCTCGTGAAGCGTATCGCAGGGTGGTGGCCGAGGTGGACATTGCCTTGCTCACCGAGGATGACGAACGCGCGTTGTTTGGTTATGAGGATAGCGAGCAGGTGTTCGCGGCGTACCCGTCGATTGCAGAAGTGGTGCTCAAGCGGGGAGCGGATGCGTGCCTGATTCGTTGCGCGGGCGAGCGCTTTGCGGTGCCGTCGTTGAAAGTGGAGAAGGTGGTGGACACCACGGCGGCGGGGGATTCGTTCAGTGCGGCGTATTTGGCCTGTCGGCTCAAGGGTGGCTCGCCCCAAGACGCCGCACTGGCGGGGCATCGGTTGGCAAGCCGGGTGATTCAGGTGCCCGGGGCGCTGATACCGAGATGATCACTGATCGTTCCCACGCTCTGCGTGGGAGCGCAGCCCGGGACGCTCCGCGTCCCAGAAGCGGACGCAGAGCGTCCAGTGAGGCATTCCCACGCAGAGCGTGGGAACGATCGGACTGAAGCCATCCACTCAATCGCGGTAAAACACCTGCACCAGGTGATAGCCAAACTTGCTCTTGATCGGCCCATGCACCACCTTCACCGGTTTCTTGAAGATCACCGCATCAATCGCCCCCACCATCTGCCCGGGCCGCACTTCGCCCAGGTCACCACCGCGTTTGCCCGACGGGCAGGTGGAGTACTTCTTGGCCAGCACATCAAAGGCTTCGCCCTTGGCAATGCGCTGCTTGAGTTGTTCGGCTTCTTCGCTGGTTTTCACCAGGATATGACGGGCTTGGGCTTTCATGGGGCTCTACCAGCTGTGCGACGGCGCGCGATTATGCCTGAACTCAGGCCTCGACGCCGATCATGCTACGGATTTTGTTGGCCAACAGGTCAATGGAAAAAGGCTTGGCGACCATGTCCATGCCGTCCTCCAGGAACCCCTGGCGCTCGGCGGCTTTCTCGGCATAACCGGTCATGAACAGCACGCGCAGGCCGGGACGATGCTGACGGGCGATTTCCGCCAGTTGTCGGCCGTTCATGCCGGGCAAGCCAACGTCGGTCACCAGCAAGTCCACACGCAAATCCGACTCCAGCAACGGCAGCGCCGCACGGGCATCCGCCGCCTGGTGCGCGGTGTAGCCCAGTTCGTCGAGCACATTGACCACCAACATGCGCACCGCCGGGTCGTCCTCGACCACCACCACCGCTTCACCGGCCAGGGCCACGGGCGCTTCGGTCAGGCTGGCGGGCAGGCTGCTTTCCAGCGCCGTGCCATACAAACGCGGCAGGTACAGGCGCACGCAGGTGCCCTGGCCCGGTTCGCTCTGGATGGTCACGTGGCCGCCGGATTGCTGGGCAAAGCCGTAGATCATCGACAACCCAAGGCCAGTGCCTTGGCCGATGGGCTTGGTGGTAAAGAACGGGTCGAACGCCTTGGCGAGGATTTTCGGCGCCATGCCGCTGCCGTTGTCGCTCACACCAAGCATCACATAGTCGCCGGCCTTGACCGGTTCCAGGGTGGTGATGTCGGTGCCGTCCAGGTAACTGTTGGCGGTTTCGATCAGCAGCTCGCCGCCGTCGGGCATGGCGTCGCGGGCGTTGATCACCAGGTTGAGCAGGGCGTTTTCCAACTGGCTGGCGTCGGTGTTCACCGGCCAGATGTCCTTGCCCAGTTGTACCTTGAGTTCGATATGCGCGCCCTTGGTACGCCGGAACAGGTCTTCCAGGGACGCCACCAGTTGGTTGGGGTCGGTGGGGCGACGGTCCAGTGACTGGCGCCGCGAGAACGCCAGCAGCCGGTGGGTAAGGGCGGCGGCACGGTGCGCGGAGGACACGGCAGCATCGGCAAAACGGCCGATATCGTCGCTGCGCCCGGCGGCGATATAGCGCTGCATCAGGTCCAGGCTGCCGATGATGCCGGTGAGCATATTGTTGAAGTCATGGGCGATACCGCCGGTGAGCTGACCGACCGCTTCCATCTTCTGCGCATGGCGCAGGGCATCTTCTGCACGTTCGCGCTCGAACATCTCGTTCTGCAGGCGCTGGTTGGCCTCGGCCAGCGCCTGGGTGCGCTGGGCCACGCGTTCTTCAAGGTTCTCGTTGAGGTGGCGCAGGGCCTCTTCGGTGAGCTTGCGTTCGGTCTCGTCGATCACAAAGATGTAGAAACCATTCACCGAGCCGTCACTACTAAACCGCGGCAGGTACTTCATCAGCGCATGGCGGGGGCGGCCGTCGCGATGAGGCGTCACCGTCATGAAGCTGCACGCCTTGCCCTTGAGCGCGGCGGCGATCTTGTCTGCGCGCCCGGCATACACCTCGTCGCCGAGCACTTCGCGGATGGTCTTGCCGTACAGCTCCTGGGGCGTTTTGCCATACCACTCGAGGTAAGCGCTGTTGTTGAGGCGAAAGCGCTGTTCGTGGTCAACGTAGCCGATCAACACCGGCATGGCGTTGATGATCAGTTGCAGCTCGGTCTGGCTCTGGCGCAAGGCCTGCTCGGTGTTTTTGCGCTCGGTGAGGTCCAGCGCGGCGCCGAGGAACCGCGCCGGCCGGCCCTGTTGATCCTTGTAGCAGCGGCCACGGGCGAACACCCAGCGCACCTGGCCATCGGCCTGTTGCAGGCGGTATTCCTCGGCGTACTCGGTGCCATGGGTGATGCAATGCTTGATGCTGCGCGTCACTGTGCCCCGGTCTTCGGGATGCACGCCGTGCAGGTAGGCGCTGATGGGCAGCAGGCTTGAATCGTTGGGGTCGACGCCATGCAGGTAGGCGAAATGGGCGTCGGCGATGAAGCGGTCTTCACCGATATCCCAGTCCCAGGTACCCACCGCGTCGGTGGCCGCCAACGCGAGTTGCAGGCGTTGCTCGGTGTTGTGCTGGGCCTTGAGGCTTGCTTCGGAGCGCTGTTGCAGTTCGAGGGTTTTGCTGCGTCGCTCATTGGTTTCAATGGCCGTGACCAGAATGCCGGCTACCCGGCAGCTTTCATCGCGCACCGGGCTGTAGGTCAGATCCAGCCAGATTTCGGTATCGCAGCCCTGGCGGTGCAGCACAAAGCGTTGCTCGCTGAAGGTACGCACCTGGCCGCCGAGCACGGCGTCGTACACCGGCGCGGCGAAGCTTTCAAGCTCAGGCCAAGTGTGGTGCGCCGGCTGGCCCAGGGCGCCGGGGTGCTTGCTGCCAATCAGGTGTGCAAAGCCATCGTTATAGAGTTGCGTGAGGTGCGGGCCCCACAGCAGTACCATCGGCATGGGCGAATGCACGACGATATCAACGGCAGTGCGCAGGCTTTGCGGCCACTCACTGGCCTCACCGAGTGGGCTTTGCGCCCAGTCCAGCCGCTTGATCAACGCAGCGGCTTCGCTACCGGTGGATGTTCCATTCATAAAAAGCCCTGAGCATGACGCTTTGAAAAATGACAACACCCATTATCCCAAGGAGCGGCAACGGGTGGCTACCCCGGAAAAATAGCATGCCTTGAGGGTTTTTCTTCAAAACGCTGCGTCAGCGCTGAAACCTTTCATCTAATAAGCCAGCTCAGCTCTGTCGCGAAATTGCTCCAGTGCCTGGGGGTTGGCCAGGGCATCGGTGTTTTTCACCGGCTCGCCATGCACCACATTGCGCACCGCCAATTCGACGATTTTGCCGCTGATGGTGCGGGGGATATCCGTGACAGCGAGGATCTTCGCCGGCACATGGCGCGGGGTGGTGTTGGCGCGAATCACCTGGCGGATCTGCTGTTGCAGCGCCTCGTCCAGTTCAATTCCGTCATCCAGGCGCACAAACAGCACCACGCGCACGTCGTCCTGCCAGCGTTGACCGATGGCGAGGCTTTCCAGCACCTGCGGGACCTTTTCCACCTGGCGATAAATCTCGGCGGTGCCAATGCGCACGCCGCCGGGGTTGAGCACCGCATCGGAACGCCCGTGGATCAACAGGCTGCCGTTGGCGCGTTGCTCGGCATAGTCACCCTGGGCCCATACACCGGGGAACTGACTGAAATACGAAGCGCGCTGTTTCTGCTGCTGCGGGTCGTTCCACAGTCCGATGGGCATGGCAGGGAAATGCCGAGTGCACACCAGTTCGCCTTTCTCTCCGATCAGGGGCCGGCCCTGGTCGTCCCACACTTCGATGGCCATGGCCAGGCTCTTGCACTGCATCTCACCACGCCGTACCGGCAGCACCGGGTTGCCGATCACAAAGCAGGAGACAATGTCGGTGCCACCGGACATCGAGGACAGGCACAGCTCGGCTTTGATCTCGCGGTACACGTAGTCGTAACTCTGGGGCGACAGCGGCGAGCCGGTCGAAATCAAGCCCTTGAGGCTGCCCAGATCGTGGCTCAGGCGCGGCTGCAACCCGGACTTTTCCAGGGTGGCGAGGAATTTGGGGCTGGTGCCGAACACGCTGATTTTTTCCGCATCGATCAGGTCGATCAAACGTTCGGGGCCGGGGTGGAACGGCGAGCCGTCGTACAGCACCGCGGTGGCGCCGATCGCCAGCACCGACACCAGCCAGTTCCACATCATCCAGCCGCAGGTGGTGTAATAGAACAGGCAGTCCTCGCGGTTCAGGTCGGCATGCAGGCCGTGTTCCTTGAGGTGAGTCAGCAATACGCCGCCAGTGCCGTGGATGATGCACTTGGGGATGCCGGTGGTGCCGCTGGAATAAAGGATATACAGCGGGTGATCGAACGGCACCGCGACAAATTCCGGTTCGCCGCCGGCTTGATAGAAGTCGTCCCACAGCGCGACGTGGGCGTGGGTGGTGTAGTCCCCAGCCTGCGCTTCGGGCTTGGCGTAAGGCACGATGATCAGCTGTTGCAGGGAGGGCAGGCGTTCAAGGATCTCATTGAGCTTGGCGCTCTGGTCGATGCGCTTGCCGGCATAGCGGTAGCCTGCGCAGGTGATCAGCACCTTGGGCTCGATCTGGCCGAAGCGGTCGATGACGCCTTGGGTGCCGAAATCTGGCGAGGAGCACGACCAGATCGCACCGAGGCTGGTGGTGGCGAGCATGCCCACCAGGGTTTGCCAGGTATTGGGCATACACGCGGCCACCCGGTCACCTATGCCGACCCCGGCCGCCCGCAGGCTTTTTTGCAGGCCGGCAACCTGTTCCGCCAGTTGCGCATAGCTCAATTGTTCACGTTGGCCGTCTTCGCTGACAGCCACCACCGCAGGATGATCGTCGCGCCGGCGCAACAGGTGTTCGGCGAAGTTCAGGGTGGCGCCGGGAAACCATTGGGCGCTGGGCATCTCGATGTCTTCGATCAGCGTGACGCTGGATGGGCTGCGAAACTGCACGTCGAAGAACGCGACAATCGCCTGCCAGAAATCCGGGCGCTGGTCGATGCTCCATTGGTGCAGGGCGGGGTAGTCGTCGAGCTGCACGCCGTGCCGTTGGTTGATGAAGCGGCGGAACTGATCCATGCGCGTGTTGGCGATGCGTTCCGGGGAGGGTTGCCAGAGGATCTCGGACATAAGCTGCCTCTTCTCGTTCCCACGCTTCGCGTGGGAATGCCTGACTGGACGCTCTGCGTCCGCTTTTGGGGCGCGGAGCGCCCCGGTCTGCGTGCCCACGCAGAGCGTGGGAACGATCATCACGGGTTTACTGGGCCAGCCAGCCACCATCGATGTTCCAGGCCGCGCCGCGCACCTGGGCACCGGCTTCACTGCACAAGAACAGCACCAGCTCCCCGAGTTGCGACGGCGTCACAAACTCCAGCGACGGCTGTTTCTCTGCCAACAGATCCTGCTGCGCCTGCTGGGGGTCTATTCCAGTGGCCACGCGATCATCAATCTGCTTCTGCACCAGCGGCGTCAGCACCCAGCCCGGGCAGATGGCGTTGCAGGTGACATTGCTGGTGGCGGTTTCCAGGCCCACCACCTTGGTGAGGCCGATCACCCCATGTTTGGCCGCCACATACGCCGCCTTGCCCACTGAGCCGACTTGCCCATGCACCGAGGCGATATTGACGATGCGCCCCCAGCCCTTGGTCTTCATGCCCGGCAAGCTCAGGCGTGTGCTGTGGAACACCGAGGACAGGTTGATGGCGATGATCGAATCCCAGCGCTCCACAGGGAAGTCTTCTACCGCTGCCACATGCTGGATACCGGCATTGTTGACCAGGATGTCCACGCCACCGAACTCGCGCTCGGCGTAGGCGAGCATGTCGGCGATCTGCGCGGGGTCGCTGACGTCTGCCGGGTGATGCCCGACCTTGCCGCCAAACGCCTGTACCTGGGCGACCACCGCGCTGGCGTCGCCAAAGCCGTTGAGAATCAGGTTGGCGCCGGCCTTGGCCAGGCTCAGGGCAATCCCCAAGCCGATGCCGCTGGTGGAGCCGGTGACCAGGGCGGTCTTGCCATTCAAAGTTGTCATGAAAACCTCACACAATGCCGGTGGCGTAGAAAGTGCCGATCACCACGAACACCGCAAGGGTCTTGATGATCGTGATGCCAAAAATGTCCTTGTAGGCTTCGCGGTGGGTCAACCCGGTGACCGCCAGCAGGGTGATCACCGCGCCGTTGTGGGGCAGGGTGTCCATGCCGCCGCTGGCCATGGCCGCGACTCGGTGCAGCACCTCAAGGGGGATATTGGCCGCGTGGGCGGCTGCAATGAAGCTCTCGGACATCGCCGCCAGGGCGATGCTCATGCCGCCGGAAGCGGAGCCGGTGATACCGGCCAGCAAGGTCACGGTGATCGCTTCGTTGATCAGCGGGTTGGGGATGCCCTTGAGCCAGTCCGCCAGTACCAGAAAGCCTGGCAGCGAGGCGATCACGGCGCCAAACCCATATTCCGACGCGGTGTTCATCGCCGCAAGCAATGCACCGCTTACCGCGCTTTTACTGCCTTCGGCCAGCTTGCTCTTGATCGCCGAGAAGCCGAACACCAGCACCACGATAATTCCCACCAGCAATGCCGCCTGCACCGCCCAGATCGCGGTGAGCTTGGCGATTTCGGTGGTCACCGGCGCGCTCATGCCCGGCAGGCTGAGGCTGTGGGTCTTGCCGTACCACTGCGGGATCCAGTGGGTGAACAACAGGTTCATCACCCCCACCAGGATCAGCGGCGACAGCGCGACCCATGGGTTGGGCAAGGCAAGGTTGTCGGCGGTTTCCGGCTCATTGCGCAACTCGGTGCCATAGCCCTCACCGGCACGCTGGGCCTTGTTGCGCTGGCGTGCGAGGTAGAGCATGCCGGCGCAAAACACGAAGATCGTGCCTATCAGCCCCAGCCACGGCGCCGCCCAGGCGGTGGTGTTGAAGAAGGTGCTGGGGATGATGTTCTGGATCTGCGGCGTGCCGGGCAGGGCGTCCATGGTGAACGAGAACGCACCGAGGGCGATGGTCGCCGGGATCAGGCGCTTGGGGATATTGCTCTGGCGGAACATCTCGGCGGCAAACGGGTACACCGCAAACACCACCACGAACAGCGACACGCCACCGTAGGTGAGCAGGGCGCAGACCAGCACAATCACCAGCATCGCCTGGCGCGTGCCGAGCAAGCGGATCGCAGCGGCCACGATCGAGCGCGAAAACCCCGACAGCTCAATGAGCTTGCCGAACACCGCACCGAGCAGGAATACCGGGAAATACAGCTTGATAAAACCGACCATCTTTTCCATGAACACCCCGGTAAAGGCAGGTGCGACGGCGGACGGGTCGGTGAGCAGCACCGCGCCAAGGGCGGCGATGGGGGCGAACAGGATAACGCTATAGCCACGGTAGGCGGCCAGCATCAGCAGCGCGAGCGCGGCCAGGGCAATGATCACACTCATGGTGTGTCTCCATCGGATTGTTATTGTTGTGGGTGAGGCTGTGGGAGGAAGCTATAGCGAGATGTGTGCCAGATTTATAACTTGTTGATATGTATGGATTTATTGTGGATTTAAAGTGATTTTCGAGACGGCAGTCTCAACCTGGAGACGAGTGGAGATCCTTGTGGGAGCTGGCTTGCCTGCGATAGCGGTGGTTCAGCTGGCTTGTAGGGCACTGTTAGACCGCTATCGCAGGCAAGCCAGCTCCCACATAAGAAAGTCTTGATATTGGGAATTGCGTCTCTTGTTTGAGACTAAGTTAGTCCAAGCGCCAGCATTTTTTTATACAACGTCGACCGCCCAAGCCCCAACCGCTTGGCCGCCTCTACAACATTTCCGTCACTGGCCTTGAGCGCGCCCGCAATCACCTGCCGATCAAACCGCTCCCGCGCCGCCGCAAAGGTTTCACCCTCGACCGCCGCCGCCGCGCCTCGCTGTACCGGGCTGAACGTGCCAATCGCTGCGCGAAGGTCGTTGGCATTGAGCATCAGGTCATCACTCAGCAACGCCGCCCGCTCCAGCACATTGCGCAGCTCGCGGATATTGCCCGGCCAGGCATGTTGGGCCAACAGCGCCAGGGCATCGCGGTCCAGTTCGTGCTGGCTGCGCAACTCCTCAAGGATCGCCTCGCTCAGCGCCGGAATATCCTCCAGCCGTTCACGCAGCGGCGGCACCTGGATCGGCAGCACGTTGAGGCGGTAATACAGATCGGCGCGAAACTCGCCACGCTTGATCGCCGCTTCCAAGTCCATGGACGTCGCGGCAATCACCCGCACATCGCTGTGCAGCATCTCGTTGGAGCCCACCGGTTCGAATTCCTTTTCCTGCAACACCCGCAGCAATTTGCTTTGCAGTGGCAGCGGCATGTCGCCGATTTCATCGAGAAACAACGTGCCGCCCTGGGCAATCTGGAACTTGCCGGGGCGACCCTTGCGGTCGGCACCGGTAAAGGCGCCGGGTGCGGTGCCGAAGAATTCGGCTTCAAGCAGATCATGGGGGATCGCCGCGCTGTTGACGCTCACAAAGGCTTTGTGCGCCCGTGGCGATGCGCCGTGAATGGCCTGGGCCAGCAGCTCCTTGCCGGTGCCGGTCTCTCCGAGCAGCAATACCGGCGAATCGGCACTCGCACTGCGCCGCGCCCGGCGCTTGACCTCAAGGCTGGCGGCGCTGGTGCCGATAAAGTGCGCGAAGTTGTATTTGCTTTGCCGCGAACGCAGCAGCGAGCGCGTGGAGGCCAGCTCCTGCTGCATGCTCAGGTAGCGCTCGATCAGCGGCGACAGGTTGCGCAGTTCATCGAACAGCGCAAACCCAATCGCGCCGATCACCGCCCCGGCCTCGTCGTGGATCGGCAGGCGCATCACCACCAGCGGGCCTTTGGGAGTGTCCTGGATATCCAGCAGGATCGGCCGGTCGTTGCGCACCACCTGGCGCAGCAGGCTGTTGGAAATCACCTGCTCGCAAGGCTGGCCGATGGCTTGGTCGGCGCTCTTGAGGCCAAAACGCTTGGCGTAACGCTCGTTCATCCACACGATGTTCGCATCGCGGTCGACGATGACTGTGCCCTCGCTGGACTGCTCGATGATCTCGAACAGCGACTGGATGGCCAGGCCGCGAACCTGTTGGTAGTCCTTGAGGCTGGTACTCATGGGTACAGAATCCTGTTAATGATCGTTCCCACGCTCTGCGTGGGAATGTCTACCGTGACGCTCTGCGTCACTCGGCGTAGGGCCAAGACACGACGCGGAGCGTCTCGGGTTGTGTTCCCACGCAGAGCGTGGGAACAATCTCACCTCACAAAGGGATGTGCGCTGCTGCCAGCAGTTCTTTGGTGTACGGGTGTTGGGGCGATTCGAACACATCATGGCTCGCGCCACGCTCCACCACCTTGCCATCCTTGACCACGATCATGTCATGGGCCATGGCCCGCACCACCGCCAGGTCATGGCTGATAAACAGGTAGGTCAGGCCGTATTTGTCCTGCAGTTCGCGCAGCAGCGCCACCACTTGTTTCTGCACTGTACGGTCGAGGGCCGAGGTCGGTTCGTCGAGCAGCATCAGCGCTGGCTTGAGTACAAGGGCGCGGGCAATGGCGATGCGTTGGCGCTGGCCACCGGAAAACTCATGGGGGTAGCGATGTCGGCTGGCAGGGTCGAGGCCCACGTCCTTGAGCACCTGTATGACTTGCGCGTCACGCTCGGCCAGGCTGCACGGCGCGTGTACTTCCAGGCCCTCGCTGATGATCTGCTGCACCGACATGCGCGGGCTGAGGCTGCCATAGGGGTCCTGGAACACCACCTGCATCTGCTTGCGCCATGGGCGCATCTGCTGATGGTTGAGCGGGTCCAGGGCCTCACCCTGGAAGCGAATGCCGCCGCTGGAGTCGAGCAAGCGCAGGATCGCCTGGCCCAGGGTGGACTTGCCGGAACCGGACTCGCCGACAATCCCCAGGGTTTTGCCGCGCTGCACGCTGAGGCTGATGCCGTCCACCGCGCGCAGGTAGGTCTTGGCCCGGAACAGCCCGCCACCGAGGGGGAATTGCACGCTCAGGTCATCCACTTCCAGTACCGTCTCACGGGGCTCGCTGCACAGCACATCGCCCGAGGGCTCGGCGTCCAGCAGCAGGCGGCTGTAGGGATGCTGCGGTGCGGTGAACAAGGCCTGGCAGTCAGCCTGCTCGACGATTTCGCCGGCACGCATCACACAGACCCGCTGGGCGATACTGCGCACCAGGTTGAGGTCATGGCTGATCAGCAGCAGCGACATGCCCAGGCGTTGTTGCAAGGACTTGAGCAGCAGCAGGATCTTGCGCTGCACCGTCACGTCCAGCGCCGTGGTGGGCTCGTCGGCAATCAGCAGTTCGGGCTCGCAGGCCAGGGCCATGGCGATCATCACCCGCTGGCGCTGGCCGCCGGACAATTGATGGGGGTAGGCCTTGAGCCGTTCCTGGGGTTTCTGGATGCCCACCAGTTCCAGCAGTTCGAGGATGCGCGCCTGCGCCGCCTTGCCGCCCAGGCCCTTGTGCAGCAGCAGGGTTTCGCCGATCTGCTTTTCGATGCTGTGCAGCGGGTTGAGGGAGGTCATCGGCTCCTGGAAGATCATGGCAATGCGGTTGCCGCGCAATTTTTGCAAGGTACTCGGTGAGGCGCCGATCAGTTCCTGGCCGCGATACTTGATGGAACCCAGGGTTTCGGTGCCGGCTTGCGGCAGCAGTTGCAGGATCGAATGGGCCGTCACCGACTTGCCCGAGCCCGACTCGCCCACCAACGCCAGGCACTCGCCAGGGCGCACGTCCAGGCTCAGGTTGCGCACGACGGTCTGGCCGTTGAAGGCGACGCACAGGTCGCGGATTTCGATCAGGTTCATACGCAGTCACTCATGAGCGGGGGTCGAAGGCATCACGCAGTGCCTCGCCGATAAACACCAGCAACGACAGAATCAGCGCCAGGGTGAAAAACGCCGTCAAGCCCAGCCACGGCGCTTGCAGGTTCTGCTTGCCCTGGCCGATCAGCTCGCCCAGGGAGGCGCTGCCGGCGGGCATGCCGAAGCCAAGGAAATCCAGAGCGCTCAAGGTGGATATCGCCCCGGTCAAGATAAATGGCAAATAGCTGAGGGTCGCGGTCATGGCGTTGGGCAGGATGTGCCGGCGAATGATCTTGCCGTCGCCCAGGCCCAGGGCGCGTGCGGCCTTGACGTACTCCAGGTTGCGCCCACGCAGGAACTCGGCGCGCACCACGTCCACCAGGGCCAACCAGGAAAACAGCGCCATGATCCCCAGCAACCACCAGAAGTTCGGCTCCACAAACCCCGACAGGATAATCAGCAGGTACAGCACCGGCAGGCCAGACCAAACCTCGAGGATGCGCTGGCCGAGCAAGTCCACCCAGCCGCCGTAGTACCCCTGCAACGCCCCGGCGGCAATGCCAATGACCGCGCTGATGGCGGTCAGGGCCAGGGCAAACAGGATCGACACCCGTGCACCAAAGATCACCCGGGCCAACACATCGCGGGACTGGTCATCGGTGCCCAGCCAGTTCACCGCCGACGGCGGGCTCGGGGCAGGGCGGGTGAGTTCGTAGTTGGGTGTGTCATCGCTGAATGGAATCGGCGGGAACAGCATCCAGCCGCCATCCTGCTTGATCAGCTTTTGCACGTAGTCACTGCGGTAGTCCGCCTGGAACGGCAACTGCCCACCGAACTGCTGCTCGGTGTAGCGCTTGAACACCGGAAAATACAGCTCGTTCTTGAAACTGAGCACCAGGGGCTTGTCATTGGCGATCAACTCGCCGCCCAGGGTCAGGATAAACAGGCCGATAAACAGCCACAGCGACCACCAGCCACGGCGGTTTTTCTTGAAGCGCTCGAAGCGTCGGCGGGCCACGGGGGAGAGGTTGAGCATCAGGCGTTCCTCGCGGCGAAGTCGATACGCGGGTCCACCAGGGTGTAGCAGAGGTCACCGATGAGTTTTATCAAGAGGCCGAACAGGGTGAAGATAAACAGCGAGCCGAACACCACCGGGTAGTCGCGGGACACGGCCGCCTCGTAGCTCATGCGGCCCAGGCCATCGAGGGAGAAGATCACCTCGATCAGCAGCGAACCGGCAAAGAACACGCTGATAAACGCTTGGGGAATCCCCGAGATCACCAGCAACATCGCATTGCGGAACACGTGACCGTACAGCACCCGGCGTTCGCTCAAACCCTTGGCGCGGGCGGTGACCACGTACTGGCGGGTAATTTCATTGAGGAACGAGTTCTTGGTCAGGATGGTCAAGGTGGCAAAGCCGCCGATCACCAGCGCCGTTACTGGCAGTACCAGGTGCCAGAAATAGTCGGCGATTTTGCCCACGGTGCTCAGTTCGGCGAAGTTTTCCGAGACCAGCCCGCGTACCGGGAACCAGTTCAACGAGGTACCGCCGGCGAACACCACGATCAGGAACATCGCAAACAGGAACGCCGGCATCGCGTAACCGATGACGATGGCCGTGCTGCTCCACATATCAAAGCTGCTGCCATGGCGCACGGCCTTGCGTATGCCCAGCGGGATCGACACAAGGTAGGTGATCAGCGTGGCCCACAGGCCAAGGGAAATCGTGACGGGCATCTTTTCCAGGATCAGGTCAGTCACCGTCGCGCCACGAAAGAAGCTGTTGCCGAAGTCCAGTTGGGCATAGTTCTTGAGCATCAACCACAGGCGTTCCGGCGCGGATTTGTCGAAGCCGTATTGTTTCTCGATGTCCTTGATCAGCTTCGGGTCCAGGCCGCGGCTGGCTCGCGAGCCGCTGATGCCTTCGCCGGATGCGCCGGCTACACCACCGCCGCCAATGCCTTGCAAGTGGGCGATGGCTTGCTCCACCGGCCCGCCGGGCGCGGCCTGCACGATTACGAAGTTCACCAGCAGGATGATCACCAGCGTCGGGATGATCAGCAGCAGGCGCCGTACGATATAGGCAAACATCAGTGGGCCTCTCCGCGTTTTTTCAACTCAGCCTGCATTTGTTCGTTCGTCAGCGGGGTGGGGCTGACTTCCCACCAGGTTTCCAAGGCTTCGTCGTTCTTCGCCTCGATGGCCGGGCGCCCGAAACGGTTCCACCATGCGGCGGAGGTGCCCGGTGGGTAATAGTTGGGGATCCACAGGTAATTCCATTGCAGTACGCGGTCCAGGGCGTGGGCATAGGTGAGCATCTTCGCCTGGGTGTCGGCCTTGACCAGGCCATGGATCAGCGTATCGACGGCCGGGTCCTTGAGTACGATGTAGTTGTTGGCGCCCGAATCGAACGCGGCGGCAGAGCCGAAATAGTTGTACAGCTCCATGCCGGGCGAGGTGGTGACTGGGAAACCCGTGACGATCATGTCGTAGTCGCGGGCCATCAGTCGGTTGACGTATTGCGAGGAGTCGATGCGGCGGATGTTCAGGGTAATGCCGATCTGCGCCAGGTTGCGTTTGTAGGGCAGCAACAGGCGTTCGAGGCCGTTCTGGACGTTGAGGAAGGTGAATTCCAGTGGCTCGCCCTGGGCATTGACGAGTTTGTCGCCCACAGGTTTCCAGCCGGCGTCTTCCAGCAGGGCCAAGGCTTGCAACTGTTTGTCGCGGATCATGCCACTGCCATCGGTGACCGGGGCCTTGAACACCTGGGTGAACACCTCGTCGGGAATCTGCCCGCGCAGGGGTTCGAGGATCGCCAGTTCTTGCGGGGTGGGCAACTGGCTGGCGGCCAGCGGGCTATTGGAAAAATAGCTCTGCTGTCGGATGTACAGGTTGCGCATCATCTGCCGGTTGGCCCATTCAAAATCCCACAGCATCGCCAGGGCCTGGCGCACGCGGCGATCCTTGAATATCGGTTTTTGCACGTTGAACACATAGCCCTGGGCCGGCTGCGGCATCTCCTTGGCCAGGTGCGCGCGCTGCAGGCGGCCATCGTCCAGGGCCGGGCCGTTGTAGCCGATGGAGTAACCGGTGGCGGAGAATTCACGGTTGAAATCATAGGCGCCGCCGCGTAGCACTTGGCGGGCTACTTCGGTGTCGCCGAAGTACTCCAGGCTCAGGTGATCGAAGTTGTACAGGCCGCGGCTGACCGGCAAGTCCTTGCCCCACCAGTCGGGGTCACGGGTGAAGGTGATGGTACTGCCGGAGTCGATCTTGCTGACCTTGTAAGGGCCGCTGCCCAGTGGCGCTTCGTAGCCACCGCCGTTGGCAAAGTCGCGGGTCTTCCACCAGTGCTCGGGGAACACCGGCAAGGTAGCGATATCCAGGGGCAGGGTACGGTTTTCGTTGCTGGAAAAGTCAAAGCGCACCTGGCGCTCACCTTCGACCTCGACGTGCTTCACGTCGGCAAATAGCGTGCGAAAGCGCAAGCTGCCTTGGGTCATCAGCACGTCAAAGCTGTAGCGCACGTCTTGCGCGGTGATGGGCTTGCCATCGGCAAAGCGCGCCTTGGGGTTCAGGTAGAAGCGCAGTGACAGGCCATCGTCGGCGCGCTCCATCTTTTGCGCCACCAGGCCGTAGACGGTGTAAGGCTCATCCAGCGAGCGCAACGCCAAGGGCGCATACACCCAGCCGTCGACCTGGGATACGCCGATGCCTTTGTCGATATACGGCAGCACATGGTCAAACCGCCCCACCTCCAGCGCGGAACGCCGCAGGCTGCCGCCCTTGGGAGCGTTGGGGTTGGCATAGTCGAAATGGCTGAAACCTTCGGCGTATTTGGCGGGCTCGCCGTACACCGTCAGGTAGGTTTGCGGGGCTGCGATCACCGCAGTGCTGGCCATTAGCAAGGCCAGGGTGGAACAGAGCAGAGATGAAAAAGCCAATCGCATTATCAGCCTTGAGCGCCGGGTAAGAGTCATAAGGATTTGTACGCTAACGGCCTGGGCATCGCCAGTCATCAGATGCACAACGGCCCACCAAAGGGCGGGCCGTTGTTTATAGCATCAGCGCGGATTGAATCAATCCTGGCGGCTGGTGACTTCCAGCAGGTGGTAGCCGAACTGAGTCTTCACCGGGCCTTGCACGGTGTTGACCGGGGCACTGAAGACCACGGTGTCGAATTCCTTGACCATCTGGCCTGGGCCGAACGAACCGAGGTCACCGCCCTGGCGGCTGGATGGGCAGTTGGAGTTGGCTTTAGCGATTTCTGCGAAATCAGCGCCGCCTTCGATTTGGGCCTTGAGTTCGTTGCACTTGTCTTCAGAGGCAACGAGGATGTGACGGGCGGTGGCTTTGGCCATGGTGAGTAACTCCTAGAGTAAAAAACGGTGAGCGTACCGGATTCAGGCGGTTATTTCTCGGCAAAGTTCCACTGGGTTTCAGCCGGCACTGTTTTCGCCGTGAGGATTCAAGGCAGCACAAGGTAGTCGTTGCGCTGCACGATCGGGCGGTGCGCCGCTTGCACCAGGTGGATATAGCGGCCGTCCACCAGGTCGATGGGCAGGCAGTCGTCGATATCCAGCACCGCGTCGGTGTGGGCCTGGGACCAGTGGCTGAGCATCTGCTGCTTGCCTTTGCCCATGGCCTCCTTTTTGTTACGGGCGATCACCAGCAGGTAGTGATGGGACTCGCCAAAGCTATTGGCTTCGTAACCGCCCAGGTTGATGAAGTACAGGCGGAGTGCATCGCCGTGGGGCGCCAGGTGGCTCAGTTCAACCTTCCAGCCGTCGACGCCATCGACGGCCATCCATGAATCGATGTGTACGCCTTTGGGGCTGCCGAACCAGGCGTCGCGTAATTGCGGGTAGGTGGCTTGCAGGGTGTCCGCCACGGCGAACACCACATCGTGTACTTCGATCCTGGCCCGCGGGTGCTTGCCCCCGAGCATGACGACAAACAGCATTACCGATGATTCCTGGGGAGGGCGGCCTGACAGCCTATCTGATCACTCCCGGCAATCAAACTGTGGGAGATTCTATGGTTGAGGGGCAACCCTCAACCAACGTTACCGGGGAGCAGAGCAAGAGCTGCAGGCTTGTTTGCGCAATCAATGCATCTTGCTATGGTCCATCTTGCTGTGGTCCATGCCATCCAGCCCACGCGCCGTTGCCTTCACTTCGACGGCCTGCTTTTCACCCTTGGCATCTTCTACCGTAAGGGTCAGTGGTACCTGGTCGCCTTCCTTGATCTGGCCGGTCAGGCCCATCAACATGACGTGGTAGCCGTTGGGGTCGAGCTTGACGGCTTTGCCGGCAGGCAGGGCCACCGAGCCCACCGGGCCCATGCGCATGACGTCGTCCTTCATGCTCATCTCATGAATCTGCACGTCCTTGGCCACTGGCGATGCCACGCTCAACAGTTTGCTGTCGCTGTCGGCGGTGAGGGTCATGAAGGCGCCACTGGACGGTTGGCCCACTACGGAGGCGCGTACCCAGGCGTCAGTGACTTGTACCTGGGCACTGGCGTGGGCAGCGAGGCCCAGCAGGGTTAGACCGAGGGTGAGACGCTTGAGGTGTTGAACGGCAGTCATTAGCAGACCTCCATGACGGTGAGCAGGTCTTCTGCGCACTCTTGAGCGGTAAGGGATGCCTGCAAGCCAAGGCGCAGGTTGCCACGGGTGTCGAACACGAAACTGGTGGCGGTGTGGGAGAGGGTATAGGTGTCGCCGGCGGGGATCTTTTCATAAAAGATCCCGAACTCCTTGGCGGCCACGGCGATTTCTTCCGGGGTGCCGTAGAGCGCTTCGAAGCTTGGGTCGAAGGCCTTGACGTAGTTGTCGAGAATTTCGGGGGTGTCGCGCTCGGGGTCCAGGGTGATGAACACCACCTGCATGATCTTGCCATCGCGGCCCATCAGCTTCTTGGCCTGGGCGGCGCGGGCCAGGGCTGTCGGGCAGACGGCCGGGCACTGGGTGAAGCCGAAGAACACCACCGGCATCAGGCCGCGGTACGAGCTCAGGGTGACGGTTTCGCCGTCGGTGTTCTTGAGCTTGAAGGTGCGGCCCATGATCTTGTCACTGAGGTCCTTGCCGTACTTGAAGTTCAGCTTGGGGCTGTAGTCACAGCCGCCCAGCAGGCTGCCCAGGCCCAATAGGCCCATGCCGGTCAGCACTTTGCGGCGGGTGAATAACGTACTCATCAACTGTGCATCCTGTGAAACGCCTGTAGGGCCGTGGAGCTGCTCCGCCAGGCTTTGAAAAGGAGTAACGAGAAGGGTGCAGAGTCTAGCAACCCTGGCCGGCGCGCGTAATCTGCGACGTTCTGCCACAGGGGCGCGTCGCATTTCTTTCTTTATATGGCTTCGGTGGTAGAGTCGCCGCCATGAAATTGCGCCACTCTGACCGCTCACTGATCGCCTGGGCCCTGTACTTCTGCGTGCTGATGAACCTGTTCGCCTGCGGTTTGGGGCATGGCCAGATGATGGGGCAGCAGCTCAACGGCATCGGCGGGCTGTTCTGTTCGGTGGACGGCGGTCAGTCGCCAATTTCCGACAAAGGGTTGGCGAACCCGTCCTCCAGCAACATCTCGAACTACTTTGCCTGCCCGGTGTGCAACGCGGTTACCGTTGCCCTGGTGTTTCTGATCGGCCTGGCCTGGCTGCTCGGCCTCATCCAAGCCCCGCGTGTCGCCCATGAGCGGCGCAATAAGGCGCCGCCGCGCTATTCCTGGCCCTCGGCCAACCCCCGCGCTTCTCCCGCATCCTGACGTGTGCCTTGGGCTTCCTGTAACCAGGAGGCATTCTCTCGTCACGATTGTGAGAACACTCTATGAACCCTCAATTGCCTGCCGGCGCCGGCCGCCTGGTCAGCAAGGCGTCGCGGCGCCTGCGTGCGCAACCGGCGCTGTCTGATTACCCGAGTAATTCGCGCTGCTTCGTGCACCTGGATGCACGCCTGTTGCCTCACTGGCATACCTTGTTCGACATCTGCCCGGCGTTGCTCAAGCTCGACCCACCGGAGGGCTTGAACCTGTTTCGCGCCTTCATGACCTGGGCCTATCGCAACCAGCCGCCGCTGGACTGGACGTACCATCTGAACGTATGCCGCTGGTTGCTGAGTTCGGCGTACCGCACACAGATCGATGAGGAACCGATCGAGGCCTTCATGGCCGCCGCTGCTGCGCGTTGGGTGCTGACGGATGACAGCCCGGCGGCAGGCATTGTCTTGAGCTGGCGCGATTGCACCCTGTTCGACTGGAAGGGCCACCCTTCGATAGCCGCGCCGCGACCGGCATTGCCGTCGCCCGCCTGGGATTTTGCCTGGTCCCCGTTGGGTGCCCAAGGTGCTTTCAGCGGTTGGCTGCCGGTGCCATGAAGCGCCGCGTCCGGTAAGCCTCACGACACCCTCGGAAGCGCCGCACACTGCGCAGCGTGCGGAGCCCGCAGGCTGGCACTGGCTTGATGACTAGGCTCTAGGCTTCTTTGGTTTCCAGGTCATCAGGTTATGTCTTCTTTGCATCACAACACGCCCACGCTGACGGTGGTCGACCCGCGAGGGTTGACCGTGCGCAGCGTGGCGTACCATCGCAATACCGCGCAGCAATCACCCAGCGCGCAGGTCACGCGGCAGGTGTTCGACGCTCGCGGCCTGTTGCAGCAACAGTGGGACCCCAGGCTGTTCGAGTTGCACGCTGCCGATCCCGACGTGCGGCCCAATCTGTCTCATCGTTATAGCTTGAGCGGGCAAGTGCTGAGCACCGACAGCGTGGATGCGGGCCGTCAGACGCGCTTGCTCGGCAGTGGCGGCCAGGTCGTGCAACAGTGGGACAGTCGAGGCACGCGCCAGCGGTTCGAATACGACCCGTTGCTGCGCCCCGTCGCGGTATTCGAGCGCGCGGAGGAGGCAGCGGCTGAACGCTGTGTCGAGCGCATGAGTTACGCGGGCATGACGTCCACGGAGGCGGCGCGCAATCGCTGTGGGCGCATGATTCGTCACGATGACCCGGCAGGCACGTTGCTCGTTGAGCGCTACGACGTGCAAGGCAACATCACCGAGCAAACCCGGCGCCTGTGCACGTCGCACACCGCGCCCGACTGGCCGCTGCCCGTGAGTGAGCGGGATGCACAGTTGCAAGCCCAGACCTTCACCACCACCTGGCAGCACGATGCGCTGGGGCAACGCCTGGAGCAGGTCGACGCGCGCGGCAATCGCCAGCAATCTCAATACGGTGTCGACGGCCAATTGACGAAAAGCGAGATCATCTTCAAAAGCGGAGCGCGCAAGACCCTGGTGGATCAACGCAGCGTCAACGCCTCGGGCCAGGTGTTGAGCGAACGCTTGGGTAATGGCGTGCTCAGCGTTGCCGAGTATTCGGACACCGATGGACGTTTGACACGCTTGAGCGCCCACCTCAAGGATTCGGCAGGCAAGCGACTGCAAGACCTCTTCTACAGCTACGACCGGGTCGGCAATGTGTTGCGCATCCGCGATGCGGCGCAGCCGACCCGCTGGGCCAGCAACGTGCAGGTGGAGGCAGTAAGCACATTCGAATACGACAGCCTGTCGCGATTGATCAAGGCCACCGGTCGTGAAAACGCGCGCAATACTGGCGCATCCGCACTGCCGGGGCGAATCACGTTCGGCGCCACAGACGACAATCTCTGGGGCAACTACACCCGCCACTATGCCTACGACTCGGCCAGTAACCTGACTCAGATGCGCCATGTGCCCAGCACCGGCAGCGGTTATACCCAACGGATGCAGGTGGGCGAACACAGCAATCACAGCGTGATTGCCCGCGAGGGCGCAAAGGCGCCGGGCCTGGGCAACGGCTTCGACCAACGTGGCAATCTCCAGGCACTGGCGCCTGGTCAGGCGTTGACCTGGAATGGGCGCAACCAGTTGGTTCGCGTTGCGCAGGTGCTGCGTGACAATGGCGAACATGACGATGAGGTGTATCTGTATGACGGCACCGGCCAGCGAGTCATCAAGCGTCGCGTGGCACATGGCAAGACGCAGACTCACACCCATGAAGTGCTTTATCTGCCAGGGCTGGAGCTGCATCGCCACGGGCCGGATGGCGAGTGGTTGAACGTGGTGCTTGCTCCGGGCGGGCGGCATTCGGTCAGAGGGCTGCAGTGGGAGCAGCAGCGCCCCGACGAGATGCAGGACGAGCAACTGCGGTTCAGCCTCGACGATCATTTGGGCAGCGGCACTCTGGAGCTGGACGAGGCAGCCGGCCTGTTGAGCCAGGAAAGTTATTACCCCTTCGGCGCAACTGCCTGGTGGGCGGCAAAAAGTGCCTTGGAGGCAAACTATAAAACCCGACGTTATTCGGGCAAGGAGCGCGACGCCAGCGGGCTGTATTACTACGGCTTCAGGTACTACGCGCCGTGGTTGTTGCGGTGGATCAGCGCTGACCCGGCGGGGGATGTGGATGGGTTGAACCTGTATGCGATGGTGGGGAACAACCCCATGGGTTATGTAGACGAAGACGGTTTGCAGCGCCGCTCGATGCTGGAGGTGGTGACGGTTCTGCTCCTGGTGTTGTTGATCGGGCACGGAGTAGGGGTAGAGATAGGCTATAGGGCTGAACTGGCTTATTTCGGGCTGATTTCAGGTGTGGTGGGCGTGGCGCTTTACGCGCTTCAGCGATTAGGCACCACTGACGTTCAGCGCAGAGCGTTCTATGAGCAGTCCGTAACGGTCGGTGCGCAAGAGCTGGGCCGCCGACAGGGCGCTACCGAACATGAAGTCAGCGAGTTGGCGGACTTTTTCCTGGAACACCGTCTGGCTACCGCTGACACTAAAAGTCTGTCCTACGGGCTGACCCCGGCAGCGCGGGGCGGTCTCTATGGGTACGTTGGGCCCACCGAGCATCGGGACCGGGCTGAAACAGCCTCACGAACGGAGCGTAACCCTAGCTTTACGCTTGCCAGGTTGGGGTTTGTAGGCATAGAACTGCGCGCCCCGGCACGCAAAGTGGGCGCCAGCCCGCTGCCAGCGGCTGGGCTGACCCACACCGAAGTACAACCGCAAACCAGGGTCACGAGCGTGGGCCGCAGAGGCTCCGCTTCTGAGGTGCCCGCCGCGCAGCCGGTAAGCCCGGGACCTTCCTCCGGGCTGGTGCCTGAGCCCCTCGAGATTGACGTCACACCTATTCAGAATGAATTACATGGCCCGGGAGGTGAAATTCTCAGAAGGGTGATTGATCGGCTCGAAGACCGCACACTGGATTTTCATACCGGCCATGCCATGGCGGGTGGGCAGAATGTCCGCAGTTTTGACTTGCCGCGTTATCGCGGGCAGCGCGGTCGTGGCGCCTATCGGGTGATGATCCAGCACATCAGTGGGCTTAACTATCGGGCGGTCAGGGTGATGGACCCCCACCGCCGTTAATACGCGCAACGTCAGGCCAAGGAGCGCGGGCCGTGTAACGGCCCGGCTCTGTTGTCAGGCCGGCGCGTGCGTGTCGTTTTCGTCCTCAGCGATGCTGTACCAGGCGCAGTAGGTCTGGCGCCGCGTGTCGCCATTGGCATTGAGCACGCGTACCGGGCGCCCCAACGCGTCATGAAAGTGCTGCTCGCTGGGACGCAAGGTGTTGAAGGCCGCATCGTCGATATAGCCGGCACGGTCGGCAAAATAAGGTCGCCAGGTGCGCGCCAGGCAACCCTGATTGTCATACTCCACACGGCCGCTGATCCGCCAACGGCGAGTGGCATCGGTTGGCTCGGCACCCGCGCTCAACATACCGGCGTCATCGACTGCAAAGGCCGGGCCCGGTTGCGCCTTTTCCTGGGTTTGCCGCACGCGGCCAAAGCCGTCGCTGAAGGCGAGGGCTACCTGGATCTGCGCCGTTTGCGACGTGCCTTGCCAACGGTCGGCGTGCAGTACCACGACGTGCACCGGCACTTGCCTGGCCGCCTGAATCATGCGCTTGAGGGTTTGATGATGGGGGAGCGCAGCGCTCAGGCTGTTCAGGCGTGCCAACGCCGAGGCACGAATATGCCCGCTGGGCAGCAGGTAACCGTTGCTTACCCATTGCGCCTGGATGCTGGCGGGTGGAATGCGCCCCATCCAACTGAACACGTCGTAGAAGCACGCGCTTTGAGCGTTGAGCAACGCCGCCTTCGGATCAGTCAGGGCCTGCGTCGGGCCCGTATCGGGCGTGCGGATGAAGGGCGTAGGGGCGTCATGGCCCACGGGCTTTCCTTGCTCCTCACCCTTGAGGCCGGTCGCCAGCAGCTGCCCGTGGGCGTCGTAGTGCGCGTAGCGTTGTGTACGCTGTGCGTCAGTCACCGTCACCGGCAGGCCAAGGCGGTAGTCGTACTGCGCCTGGGTCGTGCAGCCGTCCGCCAATTGCACTTTGATGATGTACAGCCCATAGCGGTCGTACTCGGACTGCGTGAACCCATGGCTCAGGCTCGCCTGATGCCGACGAGGCCGATAGAACATTTCGGCCTGGCCGTAGCGGGTGTAACCCTGGCCGAGGGACCACAGGGTGATGGCCTCGTCCTGCCCGGGGTCCGGTGACAGGAACGCGGCCATGGCCCGATAGTGCTGTGCACTGAGCGTAGCAGTGACAGTGCGGCCCTCATATACCTCCAGCGCTTGCTGATCGAGTTCGGCCGTCTCGATATAGGCAGGCAGCGCCTGAAAACTCGCGGTGCCGGCCGGCAAGGGTTCGGTGTGCTCCGCCACGCAGTAGTGCTGCACCGACAGCCCCCCCAGCCTGCGTTCGGCCGCTGTTCCCAATGGATCGGACGGGCCCTGCGCGATGAAGTGTTCATAGCTTATTTTTTCAATCGCTAACGCCTCTTTGCTCAGCACCAGCACGTTGCTTCGTTGCTGGTAGGGCAAGTGCAAGCGCCAGCGCTGCGCGGCGTCCAGGTGAATGAAGCGGGCGCGGGTTTCGTTGAGGTAATACGTCTGCTGCGCTGAGTCGTGTGCGTCACGCCACCACTGCTGCTGGTGGGCTGGCCCGGGCGGTGGGGAGTCGCTGGCTGTCCTGCGACGGGCATAGTCGACCACCACGCTGTGCAGATTGCCGGCGTAGCGGTCCCAGCGCAGATTGAGGATGTGCC
Source organism: Pseudomonas sp. GW823-FHT02F05 (assembly GCF_058797315.1). Classification (NCBI taxonomy): domain Bacteria; kingdom Pseudomonadati; phylum Pseudomonadota; class Gammaproteobacteria; order Pseudomonadales; family Pseudomonadaceae; genus Pseudomonas; species Pseudomonas sp. GW823-FHT02F05. Next base: position 494,004 of record NZ_JBXAJM010000002.1, on the reverse strand, counting down.
GGCAGCACGGGTCGTCCGGTTGGCGCTCGTAGCGACAGGTCAGCGACTCCAGCAACAGTGGCAGCAGCACCGCCGGTTCGCCGGCCTTGGCCGACGGGCTTAATTGCCGTATGAGATAGCGCTGTTGCTGCACCGAATACGGCACTGCCTGTGGTGGCGAATCGGCGGCGGCATAAACCTCTTCCCGCAGCAGGCTCCCCGCCAATGCACGCTGCATCGCGCGGCGGGTGGTTGCGACGGGCGTGGCGATCAGCGTGTCTCCTGTGCGCCCGGCCTCCAACTGGCCCAGCAGGGTTGGCCCCAGCGCGGGCGCCTGTGGGTCGCCCGGGTAAAAAGCCTCCTGCGAGGGCTCAAAGGTGTGGAACCAGCGTTTGGTCAACACCCCAGGCTGCGCATCGGCCGTAGGGGGTTGCTCGGTGTGCAACACCAGGCCAAAGCCGAGGAACTGGCGCTCCTCACGGTCATAGCAGGCTTGCCGGTAACGAAAATACTGGGTGGAGCGGTTGCCGCTGACCAGGTCCTTTTGCTGTTGCCGCTTGACCACCTGCACTGGGAACGCAAGGCTACTGCCTTGGGGCACTCCCAGGGTTTGCCAGTGCTGTTTTTCGTCGAGCCATTCCTGGGCGCTGCTGCGGTAGCTCAGCTGGGTGGTGGCCCCCCGGTTGTTGAGCGTGGCGGTTAACAAATACGGTTTGAGACTGACGAAGTCATACCGCCAGTGCTGGGGGGTCATGTGCGGCACGCTCAGGATCAGGCTGGAACAGCCCAGGCCTTGAAGGTCGGCAAAGCTGACCTGGCACGTCGCGTCATGGCGCACGCCCTCGGGCCAAGGCAATGTCAGTGGCTCCGATACCAGCCCGCTGCCGGCGCGGTTCATATAGATCTGTGCGTGTTCAGGCGCCAGGTAAATCAGGTCCACCGCGCCTGAACCATCCAGGTCGGCGAGGCGAATATGGGCGGCATCGAAGCTGGCGTGGTCGAACGCCAGTGTGGCGAAGACAAACCCTTTGCCGAAGCGTCCACGGCCGAGGTTGGGCCAGCATTTGATTTCGTTATGGCGGATACGCACCAGGTGTTGTTGGCCGCTGCCCAGGGGGTCGCAAAAGGCGATCAATTCAGCCGGCGAATGGCTGAGGGTGGGTAGCCCCTCATCGTCGGGCGCATGGCGCACCTCCTGGCCAGGATCAAACCCGCCGTCCTGGCGATGAGCATACAGGCGCACGCTACGGCTGCCGATCAAGGCCAGGTCCAGCCTCCCACTGCCCATCAGGTCGGCCAGTTGCCCGTGGGGATGAAAAAACTCCTGGGGTATCGCCGCAAAAGGCACGAAACCCGACCATTGCCGCTGCGAGTCGAGGCTGAAAAAACCACTCATCCCCGGTTGCGCCACCACCCATTCCAGATGCCCATCGCCGTCAAGATCCGCCAGTGCCTGGCGCGTGGCTTGGACGGTATCGGCGAGGGGGATGCGTGGCAGGGCCTGCCATGGACCATAGATCAGCGCATTGCTGCTGGCCGGGCCGGGGGCCCTGAGCGGCTCGCGGTAATACCAGCTTTTATCGGTGCGGTGCAGGATGCCCGGCAAACCGTCGCGGTACAGGTCCACCAGTTGATAATGCTGCCCGTCGTTGATGCCCGCCATGGCGTCGAACGCTTGGTAGCGCGCGGCGTCTAGCGTCGGCACGAAGGCGCTGTAGGCCAGTTCCAGAGGCGGCCAGGCACTGGCGTTCCCCTGGGCGTCAAAGGCCTGGTTGTGCACGGCGTTCAGGCAACTGCCGATGGCGTGGCGATGGGTGTACTCCAGCAACAGACGCCGCGTCAGCACCGGCTCGGCGCCCACGCTCGGCTCGTCGGGGAAGTAATGAAACATCAGCACTTGCTGGCACCGCCGCAGGGTGCCGAGTTCAAAGCCATAGGCATAACTGCTGATCGGGTCGTTGCGGACCGGCCAGGCGTGTTGTTCGGCATAGGTCGGCACTTGGCTCAGGCCAGCGTGGCGTTCACCATAATCCAGCAGCAGTTCGAAGTGCCATTGCTTGTCAGCGAGGGCGTCCGCGCGCCACAGCGCCAGGTGCTCAAGGGGCTTGAGGTTGCCGTAGCACACCCGCGCCAGATAACGCTGGGCGCGATAGTCCCTGGCGGCGCTTGGCGGCTGGTCGTCGTGTTTGTAGTGGTAATAGATCTGCTCACCCAGGGGGTTGAGGCTTTCCTGCAACAGCCATTGGGCAACACGTAGATCGTCGTTCGGGTCTGCACAGCGCGCGATCGGGGTCTTGCCGAACAGGTGCACGCAGCCGTCGGCCCCCTGAACCAGCCAGAACCCGGCCTTGTCGCTTTCGCAAGACCAATGCTCGATACGGTCGAAGCGCGCTTCTATCACCGGAAAATAGCGCACCACTCGGTGGGATTCACCCAGGGCCAGGCCGTTATAGTGGTCCCAGGTCGTGGCCTGAACTTCGCCGTCGGCATCACGCTCAGGGATCATGTCGATGCCTTGGGGGCTGATGAAACGGTCGTCATCACCGTAGGCCGGTACGCCTTTGCGGGTATCACGACTGATGGCGCCTGCCGACATCGCCCAGCCGAGGCCGAAGGGCCCGTTGCCTAGGGCGCTGCGATAACCCAGGCTCAGGGCCGGCGTGAAGCCACGGCCCGGCGAAATGGGCAAGGGCACCTCCAGGCACGCCTCACCCCGTGTGCCCACGGCGCCCCATTGCGCGCCGGGGCCCTGGATGGCGCCACCGCCCTTGGGCAGCGCCGGAATCTTCGGTTCCAGGAGTTCGGGCGGCTGCACGCTCATCGTTGACCTCCGGTGTTTTTAGCGGTGTAGCGCAGGTGCACGATGATATCGGTGAGGGATTCGAGCAGAGCGTTTTGCCGGGCATGGTTGGGAAAGGTCAGTTGCCAGGTGGAGATCGCTCCTGTGTATTCGAACGGCAGGTAACGCTCGTCGCTGTCGAAGTTCAAGGTGAACAATCCGCTGTCATTGAGCCCGCTGGACAGGGCGATTTGCTGTTTGGCGCGCAGGTCTTTTTTTACCGCGGCTTCGGTGTGTCTGGTCACGGGGGTGAGGTGCGTGGTATTGGCGGTTTGGGTCAGGATGGCCTTGATGTCTTCATAGGGCCCCAGCGTGGCGGGCAGGGACACACTGACGTGCTTGATACGCCGCAGGTAATGGCCTGGGTAGTCGTCGTCAAACAGCTTGAGGGTCAGTTCAAAGGTCAAGGTGCCGGTTTTTACCAGCTCGGCTTTAAGCGCGGCCCAGGGCATGTCGCGCGTGGCCATCGGGTCTTGGCTGTGCAGATGGCGCAGCGACACGGTTTTAGTGATCTCCAGCAAACGTTCGTTGTGGGTGACGTAGGCGTTACTCATGCTCAGTAGATTTTGCTTGAGCGCTTCGCCGGCGCTGAAGCCGCGATATTGATGGGTCCAATGCTGGGTTTGAATGAAGTGCTTGTCCCACTGAGCCCGTTCTTCCTGCCAGCAGGCCTCGGCCGCCAGGCACAGCGACAGGGTCGAGTCATAGGCTTGGTAGTAGAAAGTGGAAAGTTGGCCATTGAGCCATTGATACAGTTGGGCGTTGGTAAAGCGTTTGCCGAGCTGGTCGTAGAGGCTTCGTGCCTGGGTCAGGCTGGTCTGGGCCAGGGCCAGTTGCAAGCGGGTATGGGCTTGCTGTTCGGTATAAGCCTGCAGTTGGGCGTCGACCTGGGCCAGCTCAAGGCTTGCCTGTTCAAGCGAATGGGCCCACTCGGCGGCGCGTCGGGCAAACAGGTCGGTGCGGTCCAGGTGGGCAGCGTTGGCGCGCTTTTCATTGGCAATGCCTTGGGACGCCGCGTGCAGGGCGTGAAAAGCGCCCTCGTAGCGCACGCCGCCGTTGGAGGTGCCAAAAATATTCGGTATCAGCATCGCCAGCCCCGCGCCGGCTTGTGCCACGGCGGCGGCGGTGTCCCAGCGCGCACTGTCCTGGTACTCCTGGGTGGCCTGGGCCTCGGCCGGGCTGATGCCTCGCTTGAGCTGCTGTTCGAAGAACGCCACCCGCGCTTCGACCATGCGGCGTCCTGCCAACAGCGCCTCCTGGTTCCTCGCATCGAACTGTACGGCCTGGGCCTGTTGCTCGACGGCCAGCCTCGCCAAGTCCCAGGCTTGCTGCTGCTGGGTTTCCAGGTACTGGGCCTGCTCTTTGCGTTCGAACAACGACAATAAGGTCGTCCCCAACTGGATCAGGTTGTCGACCGCTTGCAAGGCGTGTCCCAGCAGCACCTGGAAGCGATAGTGCGCGGCCTGGGCGGTGCGTAGGGACGGGCGCAGGCTGGCGCCGACCGCCCCTTGCTGGTACGCGGCAAGCAGCGTTTGAGGCGTCAGGGTCGCGGCGTACAGCGGCAGACTCAAGGGTTTGCCGGTCAGATCCAGGTGATGGCGCAGGTTGTGCAGGCGAGATTCGATCTTGTCCCAGCGCAGCAGCAAATCAGGGCTCAGGGACCGACACAGCCGCGAGGTGCCCGCAGGTACTGTCGTGCTGTCGAGCGTGGAAGGGTTTTGCAGTTTGTCCAGGGTCGTGGCTGCCCAGGGATCGACCGGGTTGAGCGGCGGCCTTGGCCCGAGCAAGCCCTTGACGCGGATGTACCACAACTTGGCGTCGGCCAGGCCGTCACGGGTCATTTGCCGGTAGGCCGCATCCCCGCGATTGAGCAGGATGTCGACGTACAGCAGGTACAGCGCCTGACGAAAATGTACCGCGCTGCTTGTCGCCAATGGGTGGGACACGGACGAGACGTCGTGGCGTTGTGGCGCACTGGTAAGCAGCGCAGGCAGGCGCCAGAACCCGGATGGGTGTACGGGATCGAACACGTAGCGTATCCACGTTTCGGCCTCGGCGTATTGTTGCTCCTGGTTCAGGCGTTGTGCCAACAGCCAGGGCAGGTAAAGAAACAACTCCCAGTAATAGGTGCCATGGGGGCCGTGAAAGTCCAGTGGACTGGGCTTTTTCTCGCCTGGCAAGGGCGGCTCGCGCCAGGCATCCGGCGCCAACGCAAACAGCTCATGCAAACCTGCGCCCGCGGTTTTTGCCAGCAGCCCGGCCACGCAGGTGTTGGTGCGTATGGGCGCTCGTTTGTTTTCAGGCTTATCGAGAGACTCGATAGTGGACCCGCTGAAGTCGATGAACTCTGCCGTGCCATAGGGCGGGGTAGCGAGTCGCCGGATAAACGGAGCCAGTGGAATGATGGGGGTGCTGTTATCGGGCGGCAGGGTGAAAGTCGCGGTTTTCAGCGCGTAGCCCAGGATGATGGGGTCGGGGTAATGCACATCGCTTTCCAGTAGCAACACGCCGTGAATCAGCGTCAATGTGGAAGCCGTCGTGTCAGTGGAGTCCTCGTCGTAGGGGTGCAAGGTCGAGGGAGAGAGTTCGATCTGCGCCTCAAGCGTGTGCGTTTCGGAGAGTTCAGTGAACGTGTCGCGCAGGGTGCGCCGAGAGGCGTCTGCCAGGCCGACGAGTACCGTGTTATTGCGGTGAGGGCTTTCCGGTAAAGCGCTGTCTCCCTGTCTGGGATACATCAACACGGGTTTGTACAGGCGTTGTTTCTGCTGGACCTGGACCTTGTCCAGTACCAAGTCGTAGGCATGGCTGCTGGACTCCGCTTGATTGTTGTAGAACGAGAGAATGACGGTATAGGTGGCGTCCGGCGTATTGAAAAAATAATCGAAGGCTTCTTGGCTAATGCGTTGGTCGCGCAGATTGAATGTCGCGCTTTTCGGGGTTTCTTGATCTTTTTCAATCTGCGGCAGGGTAAAGGTCGTCGGCTGATTCGCTGCATTTTTTATGAATTGGGCATAGCTGACGCCGGTCTCGTTGCACTTGAGGGTCAAGTCGATGCGCACGTTGGAGAAGGTTGCCAGCCTGGCGCTCTCCAGGAAAATCTCGGCGGTGGGGCCTAACGCCAGCATCTCGTTCTGGGCAGGACCGCTGCTGCTGAGGGTGATGGTCAAATTGGCCATTGCGTCTGCCTTGCTGAACCTGACAGTGCGGTGCGGTTCGAAGCGTTTCGCCAGGCGGGTGGTGACCTCCAGTACTGACGTCGTTCGGTTGAACCGGATATCGCTCTCAGCCGAAAGACTGCGGATATGCTGTTGATTGTCTTCGTAATTCCAGCCATGGGTGGTGCCATGGGGCGCATTGTTGGTCAGGGAGTGAACTTTGACCTGGACCGTTTCGGGCGCCCTGAATTGAAATCTTGACCTGTTGTGGTGCCCGAACAGGGCCTGGTACCGCCCGGCCAGTTCAGACTCTTTATGCCAGGAGAACATCCGCCGAGTGCTGCCCAGGGTTTCCAGCCAATGGACGTTGAAGTGCTGATCCAGCCGTACCGCTTGAAAGAAATGCCGATGCACGCCGTTGTGCGAGGAAGCCGTTTGATGGTTCGGCTGTGCGCTCAGGCCCAGGAACAGTGACGGCGGTTGGCTTTTTGAATCGAGTACGGCGATGGACGCAGTGGCACTCATCAGGTCTTCCGAGCTCAATTCGTCAAGGCCCTGTGCAAGGCTGTATTCCTGAATGCAGGCCTGCGGCACGCTCCAACTGTCATCCAGTTTTTTATAGGAAAAGTACAAGCGCAACTGTAGATAGGTGGTCTTTATCCGGGTTTCCAGCCGTTGTTGGTATTCCCTCTCCGATTCGACATCACCTCGTCCAATCGGGGTGATGTCCCTCGACGAGGACGTCGGGTTGATGCATTGGGCCCACACCACGAAGAGGCGCCCGTTGAACACCACCGGGCGAATCGTCTGTTCGGGGACGTTATCGTCAATCGACAGCGGGATCTTTTGCCAGGAGGACCAGGCTGGCGGAGTGGCCGCGTCGCCCGAGGCCATTTTCAGCGTGCGCCAGTAATAGGTGTTTTCCGGACTGGACTTGCCGGTGAAGTAATAAGTGCTGCTGGCAAAGCTGTCTTTATCACCGTCGATATAACCATTGAGGGTCTTGATGTTGGCAAGTGCTTCGAAGCGGCTGAGGTAACTGTGGACGGCTGTCTGCAGCGGCGCAGGCTCGATGCGAAATTGGTTGAGCTGGTTCTCCAGTTGCCTGAAGTTGTCGCTTTTGTCATGGCGCAATGCAGGGCTCAGGTAGGTGGCCGGGTAGTGCTGGAGTTGCTGGTGGGCACGCCACAGTGAATAGGACAGCAACTGGTCTCGCCACTCGCTCTGCTCGTCAGCGCTCATGCCCTGTTCGTCGTAGCCGGGCTCCAGGCCCAGGTAAATGCCTGTGATGTACTGCTGCAGGCTGGCAATGGCGCTGGCGACACGGGTGGTAGGCACCGTATGGCTGACCTGGGGGTCGAGCAGCCAATAGGTATAGACATCGTCTACGGTCTTGACGGTATCGGCCACTGCCGTGTCTTCAGGCAGCACGCTGTTGAGGTAGAACCCCAGCATCGCGTCGCGCAGGTATTCGTTGAGGTGTTGGGTGAGGGTGTCAGACATGGTCATTCCTTGAACCAGGCGAAATACAACGGGATTAGGGGGTTGTGGCGATCAATGCCGAGCCAACGTGTTGCCAGTCTTCATTCATCAAGGTGGCATGCAGGTCGGCAGCCTTGAGCAAGGCGCTGGCGGAGAGGCCGGTGAGCCTGACGGCTTCATGGCAACGCAGGAGCCAGTCCAGGTCGGCCAGGGTCTTCACCTGTTTGGCAGGCAGGTATTCAACGAGCAGGTTGATTTCATCGACATCCCACTTGAGCAATGCGGCCAGTTGCGAGGTGCAAGCCCCATTGTCAGTTATGGCGGAGCCTTCGACGGAGGATGAATTGGCGCACTGCAAATAGGCGAGCACGCTGTCCTGGGCCAGCCCGTAGGTGCTGAGGCAATGGGCAAAGCGTTGCAGCAGGTACAGCGTGCTCAGCGTCAGCTTGAGCAGCGAGGCCGCGGTGTGGTCCGGGCTCAGCCAGTGCGGATGGAGCACGAAGGCCTGCAAGGCCTCACGGCTCACTGCCAGCCCCAAGGACACTTCGGCATCCGGCAGGCTCAGCAGTACATTTTTGTGCAGCTCCGTGGTGGACTCGGCAGTGGCGGTTCGGGCAATTTGTCGAACCACGAGTTTGCGCCATTGCAGGTACGCGGCGGGGTCACCGGCGAGGTGTGAGGGAGCGTTGAGCAGCGTGTCGATTTTTGCTTTCAGCGGCTGCATTTGTTGGTAGAACGCGCCCAGCTTCTTGGTCACTGCCTGTTTGGCATCGCTGTGCAGAGCCGTGTTGCCTTCTGGGTCGAGGCTCAGGGTCTGGGCTTCGATAAGCTGCACCAGCGCATTGGGCAGTTCTTTGGGCGGCGCGGGCTTGAGCAGCGGTTGGCTGTGCAGCAGCCCTTGTACGATGAGGGCATGCCAGGCAATGGGCGCCGCTTTGGTGTCAGGCTCGGGCTGGGGCAATGACAGGTCAGCGAGGTCTTCTTGCGCCAACAGGCCATGCCGGGTCAGTTCGACCACCTCATCGAGTTGGGTGATGTACGTCTGCACGTGGGGCGGTGGGGATTGGGCATCCAATAGCAATTGGCGGCGAAGCTGATCAACCGTTTGACCCGTGTCGTTGAGCCAGCGGACCAGCCAGTCCATTTGCATCAGCACATCGAGCAGGTCGGCAGGGGCATTGACGCCGGAGCGACGCAGGCTCGGGTTGACCAGTTGTGCGGTGTAATCCTTACCGCCCAGCAGCGCCGCCACATGGTAGCTGTCGAGCACTGACAGCCCGAACAATCGCGCGATACGGGTTTGGCGATACAGCGCGCTATAAAACGTAAGCGTCGGGCAAGAAGCGGGTAGATGCAGGCGGGCCTGCTTGATCAGCCAGTGCAACGAGGCTGGGGTGTCGCTCAGGTGCAGGCCGGTGCAGAGCTGGTGGCGCAGGGTTGTCGGGATTTCCTCCCTCAAGGCCAGGGTCGGCCTGTCCAGGGTCAATGCCTGGCCTGGCAACGGGCCGGGATTGAACAGCTGGTCGTACAGCGACAGACGAGTGCCGGGTGCCCACACCGGTATCTCATCCAGCACGGCGGCAAAGGCTTGCAATGACAGGCTGTAGCGGCGCTCCAGATAGCGATAGACGCCCAGTGCGCGCAGGGTATTGTCGTTGGCGGGCTGCGCCGGGTCGCCCTCGTGTTCACGCCGCACCACGCTCGTCGACAGGGCGTCGAGTGCGTCGAAGGGCAATTGCGTCCAGCGTTGCAGGCGGATCATTCGGTGCAGGCGCTGATAACGTTCCCATGAGGTATTGAGCAGGCGCGCACCATCCTTGTCCTGCGCATTGATCGACAGGGGCGACTGGGTCGCGCCGGCCTCGGTGATCGGCCCGTTCACGTACGCGGCACCGTTGTGCAGGCGCAGCTTGGCCGGCGGCGTTGGCAGGGCGCTTGCCAGAACATTGCTCGACAGCACCGGCACATACTTGCCGCAGGCCAGTAGCGCTTCGGTCTGATCGGCGGTGAGTCCGGTTTTCTGCAACCAGTGGGACAACTCCTCAAGGGGCTGCTCCTGGGTACCATAGTGCTGGGTAAAAAAATCTTCTGCCTGTACGTCTCCCGTTCTTATTAACAAAGGCTCGATCAATAACACCTGCTGGGCAGGGCTCAGCCCGGACAGCAAACGTTGCGCTTCATAGGCCTCGTGCCGGACCACGCCGTAAGTGTTTTGCGCGCGCTGGCTGGTGGGCAGCTTGAGGCTGATGCGGTAACTGAGTTCGCCCAATTGTGGCTTGCCGCCGGACAAACCGAGCCAGCACTGGCGATGCGCGCGTTCGAACGGCAGCACGAAGGGGAAGCGTTGCCTGCCGAGCACCTCATCAAGGGAGCGGCCGCGGTATTCACGGCGGGTTTGTTTGAGATGAGCGTCGATCTGGCGGGACAGGGTTTCGTTGATCATCGAGAGTTGAGGAATCACAGCGCTGAGGCCGCGTTCGTCCAGGGGCAGTGTCTTGAGTTCGGGGCGTCGCCGGTCGAGGGTGATCTTGGGCTGTTTGCCTTTACCGCTTTTTTCCAGCGCTTGGGCAAACAGGTATAACGCCTTCAGGTAGGCGATCGGGGAGTCGATTGCCGCCATGGAAGAGGCCGAACACAGCAGGTGCCAGTCCTCTTTGAACAGGTGGGTATAGGTGGGGGAGTGCGTGTCCATTGTGATGAATCTCCTGAAAGCCCCCGGCCACTGCCAAGGGCAATGGCACGCTAGCATGGGGCGCCAGGCCGGCTCGGTCGGCCGGATCGCTGGGTGAGCGAGGAGAAATCATCGGTGCAAATCGATAGCGCGACAGGGCCTGTGGGTCACTGTCGCGCGAACCTTGCTGCGAGGAGGTAGCCGTTACGCCGCCAGCGGTTTTTTCGCCATGGCTTTTTTGTGCGCGGCCTTCATCGCTTCCATCTCGGCTCCCAGCTCTTCGAGCAGCGCTTTACCCAGCAGTTTCTTGGCCTGAGGGAACATCTCGGTTTCTTCTTCTTCGATATGGTGCTCAAGCAACTCCTTGACCACTTTGACGCGACCGGAAAACTCGGTGGACGAGGGGTCGGTTTTCTTCAAGTCCGGCAGTACCAGCGAGTCGACGGTACGGTGCTCTTCCTTGGCTTCGTGGTACATGATGTCCTGTTCCTTGCCACCAGCTTTCCTGAACGCGGGGTAGAGGATCTCTTCTTCGAGTTGGGTATGCAGGGTGATCTCCATTTCGAGTTTGGCCAACAACTCGGTACGCTTTTTTACCCCGCGTTCAGTGGATTCGCTTAACTGGGTCAGCAGGGTCTTGACGCGTTCATGGTCGGCTTTGAGCAGGTCGATGGCATTCATAGGTAACCTCACGGGGGGTATGCGGGCGTGTCGAAGTGCACGCCTCGTGGTGAGGAAGGTTGCATCAGGCGTACCAACTTTTATGGTTAAAAATTATCTTGTAAATCAGTTGGTTGTATTTTTCTGTGTGCTTGGTGGTCGTGCAGCTTGCATGGTCGGGCCGCGTTGAGATTGCACAACGCACAACCGGTTGCTGACGCTCCAGCGCAACGGGCGGCCAGAAAGTGTGGCCAGGAAAATTCTAATGGAACCCTTGGGGCATCTGCTTGACCTAACGCTTAGACTTCAGGAGGTGAATCATGCAAATTGAATATATCTGGATCGTATTGGCGGTGGTTCTGCTGCTCTTGGAACTCTGGGCGATCAATATCGTTTTGCGCAGCACTGGCGGATGGGAGACCAAGGGGTTGTGGGTCGTGGTGCTGGTGTTCGTGCCGCTGCTGGGGTTGATTGCGTGGGCGATGTTCGGACCCAAGCGTGAAATGGCGCAGCAGCGTAAAAGCTGAAGCGGTGAGTGATAAAAAACAGGCGCCCATGGGGCTAATGCCAGTCAGTTAAGACAGAATCGGTAACTGTGGCGAGGGAGCTTGCTCCCGCTGGGGCGCGAAGCGGCCCCAAAAATGGGACTGCTACGCAGTCCAGCGGGAGCAAGCTCCCTCGCCACAAGTCACTGGTTGTCTGCTCGAGCTCTTAACTGACTGGCATTAGCCCATGGGGCGCCTGTTTTCATTGCGGTCAACCGATCAGCCGCCGACGGCCTTGGCAATCGCCTCATTGAACGCCGGTAGATCGTCCGGCGTACGCGAGGTGATCAAGGTCCAGCCATTGGCCTGGCACTCTTTAACCTCGGCATCCACCACGCCGGCAGCGCCGGCGTTTTCAAGGTCGATGTGCACGCTTTTATAGGCGGTCAGGGTTTTGCCCTTGACCACGCCAGCGTCGATCAGGGTCCATGGCCCGTGGCAGATCGCCGCGATGGTCTTGCCGGCCTGCACGAACTCATTGATCAAGCGCAGCGCGGCGGCATCCTGGCGCAGTGTATCGGCATTCACTGTACCGCCCGGGATGACCAGCGCATCGAAGTCGGCGCTGACAACATCCGACAGTTGCACGTCGGATTCCACGGTCTGGTCCTTTTCCGTGTCGCCGACAAATGTCTGGGTTGTGCCCCCTTTGCTGGAGGCGTGCGTTACGGTCGCGCCGTAGCCACGCAGCGTCTCCAGAGGCTTGAGCAACTCGTCGCGCTCGATGCCGGTGTTGGAGGTGATGACGAGGATGTGCTTGCCGTTGAGTTGCGAGCTCATGGTCGAGTGTCTCCTTGGGTCATGGATGGATTAATGGGCGTATTTGGTTTGCAGTTCCTTGGCCATTTTCAGGTGGGCTTCAAGGGTGGGCAGGGTCTTGGTGGCGAAGGCTTTCAGCTCGGGATTGTCTGAGGAGGCCGCTTCTTTCTTGAACAGTTCGACGGTTTTTTCATGGGCCGCTACCTGGTTGTTGGCATAGGCCTTGTCGAAGGATTCATCGCGCATTTCCAGGATGGCTTTCTTCGCCTGGTCGGTGAGCGCAGCGTCATCGGGTACTTCGATATCGAGTTTTTTCGCCAGGGCCATCAGTTCCTGATTGGCCTTGGTGTGGTCTGTGACCATATGCTGGGCGAAGGTCTTTACGTCCGCCGAGCTGCTTTTTTCCAGGGCCAGTTTGCCCGCTTCCACCTCGGTGATACCGCCCTCGGCGGCGTTGTCGACAAAGTCGTTGGAGGTCGCCGCCATCGCGGTGGAAATCGAGCCTGCAATCAGCATGAAGGTAAGGCCCATCGGTTTCATCAGTCGAGTTTTCATGGTGTCTCTCCTTGGAAATGGCGGGATGCCGTTACCTGACTGTTGAATCGAGAGGCGGGTAAAAGGTTTAAATTTTTTTGCGCTTTTTTGCCCAGTGGTGAGGCGAGGCAATTGACTTGAACCAATCCGGATTCGCAGGGTTCTGCTGCATAGGGCCGCCATCTCAGGGGCCTGCCACTGCCAGGAGGATTGCACTGTGACTGATCGTAAAACCGCCGATAAAACCCCCGACCCCGTCAGCTCTGAAGACGCGCAAAAAGGTAATGTCGAGGCCACCAAAGGGCAGACGCTTGAACCTGCGAACCCCAAGACTGAAACCGTCGACAAAGTCGTGACGCCGACCTCGATCAAGGACATTGAACGGCAAACAGATGCAATCAACGAGAAACTCAACAACGGGGGTTGAACCTGCTGAGTTGATCGGTGGAAAAGAAACGAGATCCTGTGGCGGCCTGAAAGCTGCCACTGCTACTTTTATAAAAAAAAATAATAATTAGCTTAGATTAAAATGTGATTTTTATTATTTATGACCATCCCCTAGTCTTGCCTGGAAGTCCCTTAGGTCATCCAGGAAGATTTGCCATGAGTAGCGTCACGCCGATTTCCAGTGTGTTGAGCAATGTGCGCCAGCGGGTCACACCGCAAGAGTGGGAGGTGCGGGTCAAGTTGGCCGCGGCCTACCGACTGGCGGCGTTGTACAAGTGGACCGATCATATCTACACGCATTTCTCGGCGCGGGTGCCAGGGGCCGAGGAGCATTTCCTGATCAATGCTTTCGGGCTGTTGTTCGACGAAATCAGCGCCTCCAACCTGGTCAAGGTCGATCTGGACGGCACCCTTGTCGATGACCCTACGGGCCTGGGGATCAACTACGCCGGCTATGTGATCCACAGCGCCATCCACGGCGCACGCCATGATTTGCAAGCGGTGCTGCACACCCACACCCGCGACGGTATTGCGGTGTCGGCGCAGAAGCAGGGGTTGTTGCCGATCTCCCAGCACGCTATCGCATTCTCGGGGCGTGTGGCTTACCACGGTTACGAAGGCGTGGCGCTGGACCTGGACGAGCGTGAACGGCTGGTGGCGGATTTGGGCGACAAGAGTGTGATGATCCTGCGTAACCACGGCTTGTTGACGGGCGGCGTCAGCGTCGAGCATGCCTTCCAGCAACTACAAAGCCTGGAGCGGGCCTGCAACATCCAGATTGCGGCACAGGCAGCGGGGAATGCCGAGTTGATCTTCCCACCGGCTGACGTGGTGGCCAAGGTCGAGCAGCAGGCCAAGGTGTTCAGCAATGGCGAAGGCCCGGGCGTGGCGCGGCATTGGAATGCGCTGGTGCGCCAGCTTGAGCGTACCGATACCGACTACAAGAACTGAGTCGGGTGGATTGTTCCCACGCTCTGCGTGGGAACACAGCCCAGGATGCTCTGCGTCCCTAAGCGTGACGCGGAGCGGCACACGAGGCATTCCCACGCAGAGCGTGGGAACGATCATCAAAACCTCACGTCAAGGCGATAGTTGACACGTTGCTGTGCGGCCCGACGGTACTGGCTCGGTCTGCCAGGTAACGCGCCGGCGGTTGGCCCATGGCCTTGCGGAACATGGTGATAAACCCGCTGGCATTTTCATAACCCAGGTCCAGCGCCACGCTCTGCACACTCTCGCCGTTAGCCAGGCGCTGCAGTGAAAGGATTACATGCAACTGCCGGCGCCAGCGACCGAAGCTCAGGCCGATCTCTTCCAGCAGCAGGCGGGTCATGCTGCGTTCGCTCATGCCGATGCGCACGGCCCATTCGCCCAGGGTCGATTTGTCGCCGGGGTTGGCCAATAAGCTGGTGGCCAGCCGATGCAAGCGAGGGTCCTGGGGCATGGGCAAATGCAGGGCCTCGAGGGGGGCCAAGGCCAACTCGTCGAGTAACGTCGCCACCAGCCGGCCCGGGGCGCCGTCTTCGTCGTAGAGCTGCGGGAAGCTGACCGCCTTGCCGATCAATTCGTGCAGCAATGGCGACACCGACAGCGTGCAACATTGCCGGGGCAGGGCGCTGGCGGCGTCCGGGCTGATCAACAGGCAATATACATCTGCTTCGCCAGCGCCACGGGCCGCGTGGGTCACACCGCCGGGAATCCACAATGCGCATTGCGGCGGCACGATCCAGATACCCGCCTCGATCACACAATGCACCACGCCGCGCAAGGTGTAGATCAATTGCCCGTGTTGATGGTGGTGAGGGATATGTTCCCAGCGTTCGGACGTACTCGAGGCGCCCACTGCAACAATCGAGCGAGGGATCGCGGCGGCGTCCCGGACCCGGCAGGGGTCGTATTGGTCGAGGCGGTGATGAACCATGCTGATAACTGCCTTGGCTGGATTGCGAAATATTCTGGCTATTCTATGCAATGCTGTCCAGCGTCATGCGCCCTATGATGAGAACCAATCTCATCAAAGGAGCTTTGCCATGCGACTCGACAGTTCAACTTTCCCGGTGGTGAAAATCTTTTTCGACGCGCCTAGCGAGGGAGCGCCGGAAGACGCCTTCCTGACATTCGAACGTCTGCTGGCGCGTGAGCAGCCCTTCTTGCTGCTGCACGAAAAGGCCGTGGATGAGAACAATCACGAACACGCCCACGAAGAGCGCAAGCGCGCTTCTATCTGGATGAAGAAAAACAAGGCTGCCTTGCGCGCTTACGTCAAAGGCATGATCCAGGTGGAGCCCAGCGCTGCCAAGCGCCTGGCCCTCAAGCCCTTTGCCGTGACGTTCGGCAAGGCCTGGGGTTACCCGCTGCTGGTGGTGGAGTCCAAGGATCGCGCCTGGGCGTTGGCCCAGGATGTGCTGGATGCAGAAGTGTCGGATGTGGCGTATTTCTGAGCCTGGCCAAAGCTCGACAGCGTCCACAATTGAACTACCTTGATTGACGAGCCTTCCCACTCGGTACTCAAGCATGCGCACTTTATGGACGCGGTACCTGGCGTTGCTGGAAAACGACCTGAGCACGCAGATTTTCGACAATGTTAAAAACCTGTTGGTCTGCGCGTTGTTGTTTGCGGCGGGGACCAACGCGCTGGTGGGACCGCACGAGTTGCTGATCGGTATCTTCGCCTCCAGCGTCGCGGGCTGGGGCTTGATTGTGCTGTCCACGGTGCTGATGCTGTTGAACGTCAGCGACGGCATCCGCCGCCTGGCCAAGTTGCGTTATCACTTGGCGTTGCAACTGTGGTTGATCCTGATCTACGTGGTGATTGCCGAGCGGGTGGTAGAGATTGTGTGGGTGTTGCGCGCCCATTGACGTATCCTCCGCGCCTCGTTTACCACTGATTCGAACAAAGATGACAGGACAAGCTATGCAGGCGCTGCTGGAGTCGATCCTCGACGAAGTGCGCCCCTTGATCGGCCTCGGCAAAGTCGCCGATTACATTCCCGCGCTGGCCGACGTGCCCGCCAACCAACTCGGCATCGCGGTATACGGCAACGACGGCACGGCCTACTGCGCTGGAGATGCAGACACGCTGTTTTCGGTGCAAAGCATTTCCAAGGTCTTCAGCCTGGTGCAGGCCATCGACCATGGCGGCGAATCCATCTGGGAGCGCTTGGGCCACGAGCCCTCGGGGCAGCCGTTCAACTCCATGGTGCAGCTGGAATTCGAGCGTGGCCGCCCGCGCAACCCCTTTATCAACGCTGGCGCGCTGGTGATCTGCGACATCAACCAGTCACGCTTCGCCGTGCCGATTCTGTCGATGCGCGACTTTGTACGGCGCCTGTCGGGCAACCCGCAGATCCTGGTCAACAGCGTCGTGGCCGAATCTGAAGCCCAGCATGGTGCGCGCAATGCGGCCATGGCCTACCTGATGAAGTCGTTCGGCAACTTTCATAACGATGTGGACGCGGTGCTGCACAGCTACTTCAACTATTGCGCGTTGCAGATGAGCTGCCTGGACCTGGCCCGAGCGTTCAGCTTCCTGGCCAATGAAGGCGTGAGTGCCCACAGTGGCGAGCAGGTGCTGACGGCGCGCCAGACCAAGCAAGTGAACTCGATCATGGCCACCAGCGGGCTGTATGACGAGGCGGGCAATTTTGCATACCGCGTGGGCCTGCCGGGCAAGAGCGGGGTCGGCGGAGGGATCGTCGCGGTGGTGCCGGGGCAGTTCACGGTGTGCGTGTGGTCGCCGGAGCTGAACGCAGCGGGCAACTCGCTGGCGGGGATGAAGGCGTTGGAATTGTTGAGTGAGCGGATTGGGTGGTCGGTGTTTTGAACTCGGTCCCCCTGTGGGAGCTGGCTTGCCTGCGATAGCGGTTTTTCAGTGCCATCGATCACTGTAGGAGCGAGCTTGCTCGCGAAAAACGCCCAGGCCCTGCGGTCATCCAGGTTGCCCGCGTCATCGTTGACGATCTTCGCGAGCAAGCTCGCTCCTACAGTGGTTAAGGGCGCGGCGCGAGCATCAGGTCAAGTGGCTGGGTGGGTGTCATCCCGAGCCTTGTCCACGAGCAACTGCACACCTTCGAGCATGCGGCAGATGCCCAGCGCTACGTTGCGTTGGGTACCGTCGATTTCAAAGGCAAGATGAGTAGCGATGTCATTGATGGAGGCTAGATCCTGGGAGGCGTTGATCAGCAGGGTTTCGGTGCCTAGGCCGGGGCGCACGTTGAAGAGTTGTTCTGGTGGGTTGGGGCTGTCTTTGATCATGGTGAAACTCCAAGGGATATGGAGCTGCCACGGTTCGCGGTCAAACGAATTAGGGTGGCAGCTATACGCGGGTTGACCGACCGGTCCCAAGGAGCCCGGCATACCCGGAGGTATCCCGCGTACAGCTGCCGCGACACGATACAGCAGGCGTAAAGAAAACGCCTGATTCGATGTGGCACAGATGCAGTTGGGAGTCGGACGGTCAAATCCGGCCGCTGAATTGGCAGCGACGGCCCAGAGGTTAGTCAGTGAAGTTCCGAGCGACAACCTGAAACAGCTGTGGGAAATATCCTAACGCCGCAAATCCTCTGTGGGAGCTGGCTTGCCGGCGATAGCGGTTTTTCAGCGCCGCATATGCTGGCTGACATAGCGCCATCGCAGGCAAGCGAGCTCCCACATTTGATCTCTATTGTTCGTTGAACTGTAGGAGCGAGCTTGCTCGCGAAAAAAGCCCAGGCCCTGCGGTCATCCAGGTTATCTGCGTTATCGTTGATGATCTTAACGAA
Source organism: Pseudomonas sp. GW823-FHT02F05 (assembly GCF_058797315.1). Lineage (NCBI taxonomy): Bacteria > Pseudomonadati > Pseudomonadota > Gammaproteobacteria > Pseudomonadales > Pseudomonadaceae > Pseudomonas > Pseudomonas sp. GW823-FHT02F05. The sequence continues at coordinate 476,173 of NZ_JBXAJM010000002.1, read as the reverse complement.
CAAGCTAAGGTTGGCTATGGGCTTGTTCAGCCGCGGCACAGTCGTTCTACCGATAGCGTTCACCATAGCGCCACGCCTTGCGGGGCGCACTTTCTGGTGCCAATGCAGAGCTTGGAAGTGATCACTGCCTAGGCCGATGGGTAGGCGCTATCTGACTGGTGATCAAGCGTCAATTGTTGAGTTGGATTGATTTCTCGAAAGCCTTACCTTTGCGGGTTAGGGACAAATTGATGACTTGACCTTTCTTCGCATTAATCAAGCTCGATAGATGAGCCGCACTGCTGATGCGCTGGCCATCAAGCTTCTCTATAGTATCTCCGATCAGTAAGTCGGCTTTGAAAGCGGGTGAGTCATCGGAAACCATCGTGATTTTCACGCCATAGTTCGTCTGACGAGACTGACGTTCTGCTTCATCCAGTTCAATAGTGGCTGCGCCAAGGATGATATGTGCTTTGACAAAGTAGAGTGCGCCATAGGCTACTTGCTTCTGGGTAATCGGCACGTAATCCGTTGTAGTACCGTATGTCGAGGTGGTTGCCGAACCGTTCAGTTTGCCTGCCGTGACTGACGTAACAGAAGTGCTGGATGTAGGTCTGGATACTTTCGTCGTGGTAGTCGTGGTGCCTTGGTATTGCGGTTCGATAATGATTACTAGATCAGCCTTAATGGCCTTTGCCTGATCAATAGCTTGTTGTTCAGGAATCGGCATGGACGAATTGAATTCGGATTTACCAACAGCTGCGTATCCACGACGGAACCAAGTTCTTGCGACGTTTTCGTAGGTGCTTAGTGTGGCATGGTCGATTATCGGCACAGCGGGGGGCGGCCCTGAGCGCTCTGCCGCGATGATTTCTGGCGTGAATCCATTTGCCGACTGGTAATACTGCGTATAGCCATTAAGAGGTGGCGCCATTTTACAGCCTGCTAAACCTATAAAAAGAGCAGCAAGCGCCAGGGGCTTGAATGGGCGAGGAGTCATTTATCAACATCCTTGTTTATGTGGTGGGTTGATGGCGAATATCCGATGATACCAAAATAGTATCTCGGATTATCAAATCGCTTTTTTTTACCTTCGTTGATTTCGAGGTCGATGCTCGCCCAAACTAAAAGTGTGCCCCTTCAGATGCATTTTTTGCTCTGTCAGCTATCGCTTGTAGGCGATTGCATCCTAAGCCCGATCGCCATTTCTGTTTCTACTTCGAGTCAGCAAGCCCGTCACATCCAGCGTTGGGAGGAGTGGCTCGGCCAGCAGCTCCTTGACGTTGGACATGTACTTCGTGTTCCACTCGTTACACGCAACCAGCAGCGCAGCAGCTACCGATGAAATATATGCCCTGGATTTGAGTGCATTCCCACGCAGAGCGTGCGACACACTCGAGCGCTAACGACGGGGCCTGTTGAGGCGTGGCACGATCATGCCCACCTCACGCTGATAGCGCCGATACCGCTCACCAAACAGCGCCACCAAATCCCGTTCTTCGAAACGGGCGCCGATGAAGAGATACACCGACATCCCCAGGGCAAACAGCAGATGCCCTACGGTCATATGCGGCGTTGCCCAAAAGGCGATCAGGAAGCCCAGGTACAGCGGATGACGCACGACTTTGTAGAGCAGCGGCGCCTGAATGTCAGGCCTGAGGGTGGGGCGTTGCGCCAACGATCAATGGCCTGCTTCAGCCCGAACAACTCGAAGTGACTGATCAAACAGGTTGCCAGCACCACAATGCCCCAGCCCAGCCAGAACAGGCCGCTCAGCAATGCCTTGGCCCAGGCGGCGTCAACTTCCCAAACGGTGTGCGTAATAGGCCGCCACTGCCAGAACAGCAGCGCGAGCATCAGGCTGGAGAGCAACACATAGGTGGAACGCTCCACCGCTGCCAGGGCGAAGACTGCCAGCCAGCGCTTGAAGCGTTTACGCGCCATGGTGCTGTGCCGGACGCCAAACACAATGATCAGTGACGCATTGATCATGAGTGCCAGCGCCCAGTCGATGCGTGCGCCGGACTCGATGTGTTTGGGTACGACCACAGCCCCCACGAAGCCCATCATGTACAGCAGGGTGAATAAGAACACCAGGTAGCAGCAGGTGCTATAGACCAGGCCAGCCAAGCGTGCCGTGAGGGTGTTTGAAGAGGTTTGCCGTTTCATGGACGATTCCTTTCGCACATGGTGAATGGGTGAGCCAATCTATGACGGGCTCGCTCAGACTAACGGCATTCCCCTAGGCGGTAACCTGTTGGAATTGACAGTTGCAAGAGCGATTGGCGATCTAACGGACCTTCAACCTATCCAACAAGCTATACCAGGCCACGCCTGCGCCAATATGAGCCCCCGTGCTGTGGCAGTGCTCAAGGGCGCGGAATAATTCGGCGCGGAACCTGGAGTGAGCCGAAGCCCCGGATACACCGGCGACTCATTGTGGGAGCTGGCTTGCCTGCGATGGCGGTGGTTCAGTGGAAAAATCATTGACTGACAAACCGCCTTCGCAGGCAAGCCCGCTCCCACATTTTGAATCTGTATTGTTCTTTGAGCTGTGGGTGAGCCCAAACAAAAAATGCGCCCCTTGGGGCGCATTCTTTTGCTCGGTCAGCTATGGCCTATGAGGCCGTCGCATCCCAGGCCCGATCACCGTTTTCGTCTTTGATCCGAGTCGGTAAGCCCATCACATCCAGCGCCTTGAGGAACGGCTCGGCCGGTAGTTCCTCGACGTTGGCCATATGCTTCACATCCCACTCGCCACGCGCCACCAGCAGCGCAGCGGCTACCGGTGGTACGCCTGCGGTGTAGGAGATGCCCTGGCTGTCGGTCTCGGCATAGGCCTCTTCGTGATCAGCCACGTTGTAGATGAACATCTCACGCGGTTGGCCATCCTTGGTGCCTTTGACCAGGTCACCGATGCAGGTCTTGCCGGTGTAGCCCGGGGCGAGCGAAGACGGGTCGGGCAGCACGGCCTTGACCACTTTCAACGGCACCACTTCCAGGCCTTCGGCGGTCTTGACCGGCTGTTCGGAAAGCAGGCCGAGGTTTTTCAGCACGGTGAACACGTTGATGTAGTGTTCGCCGAAGCTCATCCAGAAACGCACGTTGGGCACGTCGAGGTTTTTCGACAGCGAGTGCACTTCATCGTGGCCGGTGAGGTAGAGGTTCTGCGAACCGACTACCGGCAGGTCGTCGGTGCGTTTGACTTCGAACATGGTGTTGCTGGTCCACTGGCTGTTCTGCCAGCTCCACACCTGCCCGGTGAATTCGCGGAAGTTGATTTCCGGATCGAAATTGGTGGCGAAGTATTTGCCATGGGAGCCGGCATTGACGTCGAGAATGTCGATCGAATCAATGCGGTCGAAATGCTGTTGCTGCGCCAGCGCGGCATACGCGTTGACGACACCTGGGTCGAAGCCCACGCCAAGGATGGCGGTGATGTTCTTCTGTTTGCACTCTTGCAGGTGGTTCCACTCGTAGTTGCCGTACCACGGCGGGGTCTCGCAGACCTTGCCCGGCTCTTCGTGGATGGCGGTGTCGAGGTAAGCCACGCCCGTGTCGATGCAGGCACGCAGTACCGACATGTTGAGGAAGGCGGAGCCGACGTTGATGACGATCTGCGAATCAGTCTCGCGGATCAGGGCCTTGGTCGCTTCCACGTCCAGGGCGTTCAGCGCGAAGGCTTGGATATCGGCGGGAACCTTGAGGCTACCCTTGGCCTTGACGCTGTCGATGATGGCCTGGCATTTGGAGATGTTGCGCGACGCGATAGCAATACGACCGAGTTCGTCGTTGTGCTGCGCGCACTTGTGGGCCACCACCTTGGCGACACCTCCTGCACCAATGATAAGAACGTTCTTTTTCAATTGCTTTATCTCTCCTTTATCCGCCAGCTCAGGACAGGCTGGACAGGTAGTCGTCGTAACCAAATTCACGAACCACCTCGACTGTACCGTCGAGTTGTTTCACTACGATGGACGGCATTTTCAGGCCGTTGAACCAGTTTTTCTTGACCATGGTGTAGCCTGCGGTGTCGATGAACGACAGCCGATCGCCGATGGCCAGCGGACGATCAAATTGATACTCGCCGAAGATGTCCCCGGCCAGGCAGGATTTGCCGCACACCATGTAGGTGTGTTCACCCTCGCTCGGCGCCAGCTTGGCGTTGAGGCGGTAGATCAGCAGGTCCAGCAGGTGGGCTTCGATGGAGCTGTCGACCACGGCGAGATTCTTGCCGTTGTAGAGAGTGTCGAGCACGGTGACTTCCAGGGAGGCGCTGTTGGTGATCGCCGCTTCGCCGGGTTCCAGGTAAACCTGCACGCCGTACTTCTCGGAGAACGCTTTGAGCCGTGCGCAGAATGCATCCAGTGCATAGCCTTCACCGGTGAAATGGATGCCGCCGCCGAGGCTGACCCACTTGACCTTGTGCAGCAGTTCACCGAAGCGTTCCTCGATGGTGCCGAGCATCTTGTCGAACAGGCTGAAGTCACCGTTCTCGCAGTTGTTGTGGAACATGAAGCCGGAGATCTGATCGATCACGCCATCGATCTTCACCGGGTCCCACTCGCCCAGGCGGCTGAACGGGCGCGCCGGGTCGGCCAGCAGGTAGTCAGAGCTGCTCACCTGCGGGTTCACACGCAGGCCGCGGGTCTTGCCTTCGCTGCGTTCGGCAAAACGCTGCAGCTGGCTGATGGAGTTGAAGATGATCTTGTCGCAGTTCTCGAGCATCTCTTCGATTTCATCGTCGGCCCAGGCCACGCTGTAGGCGTGCGCTTCGCCTTCGAACTTCTGGCGACCGAGCTTGAGCTCATACAGCGACGACGAGGTGGTGCCGTCCATGTATTGCTGCATCAAGTCGAATACCGACCAGGTGGCAAAGCACTTGAGCGCCAGCAGAGCCTTGGCGCCGGACTGTTCGCGCACGTAGGCAATCTTCTGCATGTTGACCAGAAGCTTCTGTTTATCGATGAGGTAGTACGGCGTTTTGATCATTTTTGAGAGCCTGCGGCGGTGCCTGCCAAAAAAGGACACGCATTGTGCCCGCACTTGGAACAGATCGAAAGGTTAGCCGGCGGATTTTGCGCGCCACGTTAAGCATAGGGCGTAAGTATGACCGTTCATAAGAATCATGCCGCCTCCTGTGGGAGCGCTCGAGCCTAAGCGAGGCCGCGATGACGGCCGTCCTGGCACCCCACACATCAACAATAGCGCCGCGAATATCCTGCTTACCTGAACATGAGTAAATCTTGTGATGATCTAGAACAGAATGAGTTTGTCTCAAGACACCCCTCTGTCGACAATGACCGCCATCAATCACACCATCGGAGTTGTAAGTCATGGCAGTCGCTCATTCCCTCGGGTTTCCACGCATTGGACGCGATCGTGAACTGAAAAAAGCGCAGGAAGCGTTCTGGAAGGGTGAGCTCGACGAAGCCGGCCTGCGCGCCGTTGGCCGTGATTTGCGCAGCACCCACTGGGCGCTGCAACAGCAAGCCGGTATCGACCTGTTGCCGGTCGGTGATTTCGCCTGGTACGACCAGGTGCTGACCCATTCGTTGATGTTCGGTGTGGTCCCTGAGCGGTTCCGCCCGGCGGATGGCCAGGCCACGTTGCATACCTTGTTCGCCATGGCCCGTGGCGTCAGTGACAGCTGCTGCGGCGGTGCCCATGCCCAGGAGATGACCAAGTGGTTCGACACCAACTATCACTACCTGGTGCCGGAGTTCAGCGTCGATCAGCAATTCCACCTGGCGTGGGACCAACTCTTCGAAGAGGTCCAGGAAGCCCTCGACCTGGGGCACAGCGTCAAGCCCGTGGTGATCGGCCCGCTGACCTATTTGTGGCTGGGCAAGGCCAAGGGCGCTGACTTCGACAAGCTCGACCTGCTCGAGCGACTGCTGCCGCTGTATGGCCAGATATTCCAGCGCCTGGCCGAATTGGGCGTTGAGTGGGTGCAGATCGACGAGCCAATCCTGGCGCTCGATCTGCCTCAGGATTGGAAGAACGCTTTCGAGCGCGCCTATAACCTGATCCAGCGCGACCCGCTGAAAAAATTGGTGGCCACTTACTTCGGCGGCCTGGAAGAAAACCTTGGCCTGGCTGCCAACCTTCCGGTGGATGGCCTGCATATCGACCTGGTGCGTGCGCCGGACCAGTACCCGACCATTCTCGACCGCCTGCCAGCGTACAAGGTGCTGTCCCTGGGCGTGGTCAACGGCCGAAACGTGTGGCGTTGCGACCTGGAAAAAGCCCTGGCCACCTTGCAGCATGCCCATGAGAAGTTGGGCGATCGCCTGTGGGTCGCGCCGTCCTGCTCGCTGCTGCACAGCCCGGTGGACCTGGAGCGGGAAGATCAGTTGGGTGCCGAACTGAAAAGCTGGCTGGCCTTCGCCGTGCAGAAGTGCGCGGAAGTGGCGCTACTGGCCAAGGCCGTCGATCAGCCCGAAGCCCCTGGCGTACTCACCGCCCTGGCTGCGAGCCGCGCGGTGCAGGCAGCTCGTGCTGCATCGCCACGCATTCACAAGCCTGCCGTTCAAGCTCGTGTAGCGGCCATCACTGCACGGGACAGCCAGCGCCAGTCGCCGTTTGCCCAGCGCATCGAAAAGCAACGGGCCGGCCTTAACTTGCCGCTGTTCCCGACCACCACCATCGGCTCGTTCCCACAGACCGCGTCGATCCGCCTGGCGCGTCAGTCGTACAGGGCGGGCAAGTTGAGCCACGCCGAATACGTCGAAGCCATGCACAGTGAGATCAAGCACGCTGTCGAGGTGCAGGAAAATCTCGGCCTGGATGTGTTGGTGCACGGTGAAGCCGAGCGTAACGACATGGTCGAGTACTTCGCCGAACAACTGGATGGCTACGCGTTCACCCGGTTCGGCTGGGTGCAGAGCTATGGTTCGCGCTGTGTGAAACCCGCAGTGATTGTCGGTGACCTGAGCCGCCCGAACGCCATGACCGTGGAGTGGATTCGCTATGCCCAAGGCCTCACCGACAAGGTGATGAAGGGCATGCTCACAGGCCCGGTGACCATGTTGATGTGGTCGTTCCCACGGGAAGACCTGAGCCGCGAAGTGCAGGCCCGGCAACTGGCCCTGGCGATTCGTGACGAAGTGGTGGACCTGGAAGCGGCCGGCATCAAGATCGTGCAGATCGACGAAGCGGCTTTTCGTGAGGGCTTGCCGTTGCGCCAGGCGCAGTGGCAGCACTACCTGGACTGGGCGACTGAGGTGTTTCGTTTGTGCGCGAGTGGCGTGGGCGATGAAACCCAGATCCACACCCACATGTGCTACAGCGAGTTCAACGATGTGATCGAGTCCATCGCCGCCATGGATGCCGACGTGATCACCATCGAGACCTCACGCTCGGACATGGAGCTGCTCGACGCGTTCGAAGCCTTCGCCTACCCGAATGAGATCGGCCCGGGGGTCTACGACATCCACTCGCCACGGGTGCCGGATGCCTCGGAAATGGCCAACTTGATGCGCAAGGCCGCCAAGCGGATTCCGGCAGAGCGCTTATGGGTGAACCCCGATTGCGGCTTGAAGACGCGGGGCTGGCCGGAGACCGAGGCGGCGCTCATTCATATGGTCACCGCCGCTCGGCAACTGCGTGCTGAGTCAAACTGTAGGAGCGAGCTTGCTCGCGAAAAACGCCAACGATTACGCGTAGCTTCTGAATGAACGTGGCGCCTGTGAGTTTTTCGCGAGCAAGCTCGCTCCTACAAGGGGAGGGGGCAATATTCGCCCCCTGCATCAGGTCAGAGGTATTTGAGCCACGCCAGATCCCGCCGCCGTGCTTTCAGGCCGGCGAACCAACGCACGGGCAAGTACAGGGCAATCGGCAACAGCAGCGCTGCCAACCACACCGCACCGATATCGTCGAAGCCAAAGTAAGTGCCATGGTTGAGGCCAAACAGCGCAACGCAGGCTACATAGAGGATTTTCAATACATAGAGGTGCAACAGATAAAAGAACATCGGCGCCGCGCCGAACACCGCCAGCACGCCGATCCAGCGCTTATGCCCGGCGCGTTCAAACGCCAGCAGCAACAGCAAGCCAATCCCCAGGGTCAACGCCAGGAACAACAGCGAAGGCGGGTACTTGGTGATATTGAAAAAGCTCATCAGCGTCAGCACGCTGCTGTCATACGCCTGCCAAGGCTGCTCGCCATAGCCGTTGAGCGCTCGCAACAACCCAAAGCCCACCAACGCGCCCACCCCTGCGACCAGTAAATAACGCTGACGCACAGCCGGCAGCGTGGCATTGGCAAACCATGGCCCGAGGCCGTAACCCAGGGCAATCACACCGATCCATGGCAGCACCGGGTAGGTGGTGCGCAGGCGCAGGTTTTCAGAGACTTCAATCCAGGTGCGTTCATGCAGGATGGCCCACGGCACATGCAACATCGAACCCGCTGCGAAGTGCAGCCCATCGAGCAGGTTGTGCCCGGCGATAATCACCAGCGCCAAGCCGATCAGCCAGGCACGCGGTAGCCAGACCAACGCGGCGAGGGCGATCATGCTGATGCCGATGGCCCAGATCACTTGCATGTAGATCACGCTGGGCGGCAGTTGGAAGGTCCACGCGAAGTTGACCAGGGTGAATTCCAGCACCACCAGGAACAGCCCGCGCTTGAACAAGAATGCCGACACGTCGCGACGACCTTGATATTTCTGACCGTACAGCCAAGCCGACAAACCGGTGAGCAGCACAAACACCGGCGCACACAAGTGAGCCAGGGTGCGGCTGAAAAACAACGCAGGCTCGGTGCTGTCTATGCTCATGGGGTCGCTGACCTGGCGGTGCAGCAGGAAGGTTTCACGCACGTGGTCCAGCAACATGAACAGGATCACCAGGCCGCGCAGGGCGTCGATGGACAGCAGGCGTTTGCGTAAAGTCATAGCGTCAGTCATAAGTTAAGGATCACACGCAGGCAAAATATTGACGTTATTCTATAACATTAAGCGAGGCGCTGATGACAAGCATGACCCCACACTCGGCCGAAGCTGTAATCGCGTTCTGGAAACAGGCGGGGCCCAAGCGTTGGTTCGCCAAGGACGAGGGGTTCGATAGGGACTTTCGCGATAGATTCAACGCGGCTCATATGCAGGCTGCACGGCGTGAACTCGAAGGTTGGTTGACCACGGCGGATGGCGCGCTGGCGTTATTGATCCTGCTGGATCAGTACCCGCGCAACGCCTTTCGCGGCACGGCGCATATGTTCGCCACCGACCCGCTGGCGCGGTTTTATGCGCGAAAGATGGTGGACGCGGGATTGGATCAACAGGTTGAACCTCAGTTGCGCGCGTTCTGCTATTTGCCTTTTGAACATTCGGAAGACCCGCAGGACCAGCAACGCTCCCTGGCCCTGAACCAGCAGTTGGATGCCAGCACCTACCACTGGGCCAAGGAGCATGCCGACATCATCGAGCGGTTCGGGCGGTTTCCCCATCGTAATGGGGTGTTGGGCAGGGCGAGCACCGATGAAGAACTCGCCTTCCTCAAGGCCGGTGGCTTCGCCGGTTAGGCGTGTTCTGGCGCCAGGCTCTGCTGGGTGGCGACACGGCGAAACCGCCGCACGCCCTTGAGGTCTATCGCCCACCGCAACGCTTCAGTGGCTGAAGGACGCGGGCCTTGGGTGATCGCCTGTTCATCCTTGCCCAGTGCGTCGAGGTAACCCTGGGCACCGCCGCGTTCGCTCCAATAGTGAGTATGGCTGAGCCAGGACTTGGCCAGCCAGCTTTTGCCGTTGCCCACGGTCACCGGCAAGTCCAGCACGCCGCCGCCCATCACGGGCTTGACCGGGCCGCTGACGATGTCGCCGAACAGGCCGAAGGGGGCAGGGAAGTACAGGTTGGTCCAGCGCGTGACGGCAAAGGCTGCGGCGTGGTGCAGGTAGTGCGGGGTGAAGGGCTTTTGGCCGAGCATCAGCGGTTGGCGAGCGTTGTAGCCGTAGCCTTGGGTGTCTTCGGTCGGCGGGCAGGCCGGGGCTTCGCGGCGTTCCATGCGCTGTTTGAAGTCACTGACGCTGCGGCCCAGCAACAGGCTGGCGTGGGCCATCGGGCTGCCGACCGTGACTAGGTCGGTGATGCGCCAGGGGTTGCCCAGGCCGCGCTGTTCGGCAAAAGCTTCGGTCTGTTGCTGACGAAAATTCAACAGGCTGCCCAGGCTGCCGTCCAGCAAGGCGCCGGCTGCGGGCAGGGCCTCCTTGACCACCGGTTGCAGCGGTTCGCGGTTCGCATAGCGGGCCGCCAGCTCCCGGTTGCTGGGGATCAGTTGGGTCAGTTGGTCGTGATGTTCATGCCAGAGGTAGCCGACGATGTCGTAGGCAATCACGCTGCCCAAACTGTGGCCCACGACGATGATGCGCTCGTAGTCACCCTGATTGTGCAGAGCGCGCAGCAGGTCGACACCATCAGCACGGATCTGCTCGCGCACCATCACGTTTTGCGGGTTGGGGCTGAGGTAGCGTGCGGCGTCACCCAGGTAGGCCAGCGCCGAATAGCGCAGCGCCAGTCCCATGGCCGCGAGCAGCAGGGGGATCAGCGCGAAGGGGTTGTCGCTGGGGGGCAATTGGCCCCAGGCCGTGGCCAATGTACCGCTGGCAACCAGCAGCAATAACACCAGCACCGTCCAGCGCGTGCTGCGCCAGATCGGCACGATGGCCTCGGGAATGTCGCGACGCGGGCGCTTGAAGATATCCCACAGCCAGCCCAGCAGATGGCCGAACTTGGTGCCCTGCATCTTGTGGGCCCAGTAGTATTCATAGAAATCCGTCGAGGTACGGCCCGAGGCCTTTAGTACGCGCAGGTCGAAGTTGCGCGACAGATGATCCGGCTTGCTCCAGTACAGAGGTGTGCCATCGGGGGTGTCCGTGGGGATCATCGCTTCGACAAAGCCGCGCAAGGTGTCCATTGGGCGCTGTTCGCCGATGCCGTGGATAACCACAACTGCTTGTTTCATGTGCTGTTCCTTCCTTGAAAATCAGCGGGAGCCATAATATTGCCACTAGCCGCGCTATTCCTGCCAGGAATGCCCCCATAAAAACCCTGCATTGTCTTTATCGGCCCGGATCTCGTAGCGTGATGGCTCACACCAGGAGATTGCCCATGAGCCAAGGCCCGCTGCACCTCTACGTTGATTCGCTGTTCACCAGCCCCTATGCCATGTCGGTGTTTGTCGCCTTGCGCGAAAAAGGCCTGGCGTTCGAGACCCTCACCCTGGACCTCGATGCCGGGCAGAACCAGGCGGCAGATTACGTCCAACGCTCCCTGACCCAGCGAGTGCCGACCCTGGTAGACGGTGATTTTGCGCTGTCGGAGTCTTCGGCCATCACCGAGTACCTGGACCAGGCCTACCCCGAGACCCGCGTGTACCCGGCGGATGTGCAGCAGCGGGCGAGGGCGCGACAGGTCCAGGCGTGGTTGCGCAGCGACCTGCTGCCGATTCGCCAGGAGCGCTCGACGCTGGTGGTGTTCTGCGGGCAGAAGAGGCCGCCGTTGTCAGCAGAGGCTCAAGCCGCCGCGACCAAGTTGATCACCGCGGCGCAAGCCTTGCTGGCGGATAACCGCGAGTACCTGTGCGGCCAGTGGTCGATTGCCGATGTGGACCTGGCGGTGATGCTCAATCGCCTGATCCTCAACGGTGACGCCATGCCAGCGCAGCTGGTGACCTACGCGCAACGCCAGTGGCAGCGGCCGTCAGTGCGCGAGTGGGTCGAGCTGCGACGGCCCGCGCTCTAGCTCTGCCTGCTGGGCAACGCGCCGGTCGAGGTCTTCCCAATCGGCCATGCCCAACACGCGCATGGTGTTCAAACCACGCAAGTAGCCGCGCAGTTGCTCGGCGCTGGCGCTGCCTTTTGCGGCGTCGGCGTGTGAGTCCAGCAGCACGGTTTCGTACTCGACCAGGTAGTCGGCGACTCGCTCGCGAAACTCTGGCAGGACTGCCTCGCGGATACGATCGAAGATTTTCTGGTAGGGCTTCATGGCGGGTCCTTATAGATTTTATGGGCGGCCTGACACTATCGGTTCAAATGATAGTCACCATCAAGGATCACAAGTTCTGTTTTTTCGCCAAACGCGCAGAATCTGCACATCGAGACGCAGCCCAAGGAAAATGCGCGATGAGGACGATTATCCAGTTGGCTTTGATGGCCCTGATGCTGGGCACCGCGGTCATGACCACCCCGGCGATGGCCGATGACGTGCGTACAGGCCATTTGCTGCCACTGGTGGGTAGCGTAGACTCTCTGCAGCGTGCCCAGTCGGTGGGGGTGTTGTTCAGCGAAAACACCCGCGACAACCTCAGCTACCTTGAACGCTACCACGCCATGGCGCTGAACGGCGCCAAGGATGCCCTGGATGGGCGGATTCGCGAGGCGTTCGTCAACAGCTCCGACCCGGAACTGGCGATCGACTGGTTGATGCACTCGTTGCAGGGCACTTTTTTCTCGGTGACGGTTTATAGCAGCCTGGATGCCCTGGTGCAGGCGCACCCGGATGTGGTGGTGGTGCTCGATACCCATAACCAATTGCTGACCCAGCGTAATGACCGGGTCGAAGCACGCTTTGTCGCACGCTTCTACGACGCGAACCTGCAGTTTATCGCCAAGGCCGAAGGCTCGGTGGACAAGCACGTGCCGTCAGTGTGGGTGCACGACAAGGCGGCGCCGGAGATTGCTGCACTGATCGAGCAACAACGCGATGTACAGCAAGATGCCCTGAAGCAGTTCGATGCGTCGCTCAAGGCCCTGGTTCGCGCAGGTTGACCCGCGAATGGTTGTGAACCCTATTTGGTTATTTTCAGGAATGTTTATGCGCTCTTTCTTCGCCCCGGCCCTGGCTTGTGCTTCGTTATTGCTGACCGGCTGTATCACGGCGCCAAATGCCCCATCACTGACCCTGCAAACCAACAAGACCCCCGACGGCTATGTGCAATGCGTGTTGCCCAAGCTGGAAAAGCACGGCATCACCTCGACCGTCACCCAGAACTCGCGCCACGCCAAGGTGCTGCTGACCAGCAAGATTGCCGCCGATGATGTGCTGGAGGCCTACAAGTCCCAGGACGGCACCAAGGTCTTCCTGTACGAGCGCAAGCCGCTGGCTTCGGCGATCAAGCCATCGCGGCTGGAGCAGGCCGCACAGGATTGCAGATAAACCCAGGCACAACGCAAATCCAAAGGTGGGCGGGGGCAACTTCTGACACCCTGTAGGAGCGAGCTTGCTCGCGAAAGACGTCAACGGTAACGCGCGCCCCCTGAATAAACGCGGCGCCTATGATTTTTTCGCGAGCAAGCTCGCTCCTACAGGGTATTGGCCCCATTTGGATCAGGGTTTGGCTTCGTTGCTGAAGCTGTCGACAGTCTTGACCAATCCCTGCGCCGCCAATGCCACCAACTCACCGCCTTTCTCCACAGTAGCCAACGCCGGGTCCGAGCCCATGCGGCCGTCAGGGAAGCGCGCCCGGAAGTCCAGGGCCTCGCGGATCGGGCCGGTGTTGGCAATTCGTGGTGAGTAGTCGGCAGACTTGATCGCGTCCGGATACGCCCACTGCGTCACAGCAATTTCCGACGGCGTGGCGTGGCTGCCATGCCCGACCGGGAATTGACGCTGGGCCAGGTCAGTGACGCCTTCCAGGTCCCACCAGTTCACCAGCTTCAGCGCGAACCCGGCCGGGCGGCGGGCGAAGCTGGCTTCGGCGTACAGCTCGGAGAACGCCGCTTCAATCGTGGCGATGTTGCCGCCGTGGCCGTTCAGGAACAGGATCTTTTCGAAACCATGCCCGGCCAACGAGCGCACCCAGTCGCCAATTGCGGCGATAAAGGTGGAAGGGCGCAGGGAGATGGTGCCGGGAAAGCCCAGGTGGTGTTGAGCCATGCCGATATTGAAGGTCGGGCCGACCAGGATATCGGCGTGCTTCTGGGCGTGGTGGGCGATGATCTCCGGGCACATCCAGTCCGTGCCCAGCAGGCCGGTGGGGCCATGTTGCTCGTTGGAACCGATGGGAATCACCACCGTGCGGCTGCGTTCCAGGAACTGCCCGATTTCGATCCAGGTGGAGGTGTGTAGAAGCATGCGACGCTCTCTTTTATCTATGGGGACAGGCTATCCGCCACGGATTGTACGACTACTCGCCACCTGTTGGGGTTTGCAATTGAGGTAGGTCGACGACTTCAGCCAGCGCTGGTCGGGGTACCACGAAAACATGAACTGCCCGTCCTTGAGCTTGTCCACAACTTGACGGGCAACTTGCGGGCGCACGGCCGGGCAACCCTGGCTGCGGCCGATGCGGCCTTCGCGCTTGCTCCATAAGGGGCTGACGTAGTCGGCGGCATGAATCACGATGGCGCGGTCGCGGGCCTGGTCATTGAAACCGGGTTCCAGACCGTCCATGCGCAGCGAGTAGCCATGGGCGCCCAGGTAGCTTTCCTGGGTGCGGAACAACCCCAGGCTCGACTGGTGGCTGCCCTCGAGGTTGGAGAACTGGGTAGCGAAGTTTTCCCCGGACTTGGCGCCGTGGGCCACCAGGTCGCGCAATACCAGGGTCTTTTTGCGCAGGTCGAAGATCCACAGGCGACGGGCGGTCGAGGGCTGTGAGTAGTCAATAACCGCTAGGCGATCGGAACGTTCCTCGCCGTTATTGACCGCGCACTGTACGGCGCTCAGGGCGCTTTTCAGCACGGTGGGATTGAGTTCTGGAGCCGAGCGCGCCAGGCTGCTATACAGGGAAGGAGAGGTGCCATTGGCGGCGAGCGCAACATTGCTCAATAAAGCCAGGCACCCAGTGATCAAGCCCAGGCTGGTTAGCCTGAGCAGGCGTATAAAAGTCAGCATCTACAGTCGAGTCCCCGCTGTGGAGTGGAGCTAAGTCAATTGTTCAAAAAACACGCATGTTACTTGAGCATTTGCCTGCTCGTTGCACCATTGGTCGCTACAGCCGAAACGCTGCCGGTGGAGCCATTGCCCGTCACCACCCCTGCACCGGTCGCGCTGGCGCCACTGCAACAGGCGTTGGCCCAGTTGACCAGTGTCTGCCCGCACCTTGCGCCGCGTATCGATGCCGCCGCGTTGGTGCGCCTGCAAGCCTTTTACCTGCAGCAGGGCGATGCCCCGCTATGGTCGGCTGACGAACGCCGGCAAGCCTTGCACAGCCAGTTGCTGATGCTTGCCGACGATGGCCTGGACCCCACCCACTATAGCTTGCCTGCGGCGGATGCCACGGCCAACGTGCTGTGCAGCGATATCGCCAACAGCCAGCAGTACCTGCAAGCCCTGCAGGATTTGCATTACGGGCGCCTGCAGCAATCGCGCTTTGAGCCTCTATGGCATTCACAGCCGCCCAGTGGCGATCCTAATGCCGAGGTACTGGCGTTCGCCGCCACCGGCCTGCAAGACATGGCCCAAGCCTTCGATCAGGCGCGGCCCAGCGCTGATTTGTATCGCAGCCTGCGCAATGCCTACGCCGGCGTGCGTCAGCAACCGCTGCCCCATTGGGACCCGGTCGCCGAGGGCGCGTTGTTGCGCCCGGGCATGAACGACCCCCGCGTGCCGGAACTGGCGCGGCGCCTGCACAGCGGTGGCTACCTGGCCCAGTTGCCCAGCGGCAACGGCAAGCAATACCAGGGCGAACTGGTCAAAGCGGTGAAAGCCTTCCAGCTCAGCCACTCGTTGCAGGCCGACGGTGTGATCGGCGCCGGCACCGTGGCCGAACTCAATATCAGCCCGGCGGTGCGTCGTGAACAGCTGCGCATCAACCTGGAGCGCTTCCGCTGGCTGGCCCAGGACCTGGAGCCTGAAGGCGTCGTGGTCAATGTGGCCGCCGCGCAGCTGAGCGTGTATCAGAGCGGCATCCCGGTGTGGCAAACCCGCCTTCAAGTGGGCCGGGCCGAACGCCAGACGCCATTGCTCAAGTCGCGCATCACCCGGCTGACCCTCAACCCCACCTGGACTATCCCGCCGACCATCATGCGCGAGGACAAACTGCCCGCCATCCGCCTCAACCCTGAATACCTGCGCCAGCAAAACCTGCAAGTGCTCGACGCCGAAGGTCACCCATTGACCCCCGACCAAGTCGACTGGGCACGCCCCGGCAATATCCTGCTGCGCCAGCAGGCCGGCCCGCGTAACCCGCTGGGCAAGATTGTGATGCGCTTTCCCAATCCGTATTCGGTGTACCTGCATGACACCCCCAGCCAGCCCTTGTTCACCAAGGGCCCACGGGCGTTCAGTTCGGGATGCGTGCGGGTCGAGCAACCGTTGTTATTGCGCGATCTGCTCGTAACACCCGCCGAACGCACCCGCACCGATGAGCTGCTGGCGACCGGTGAAACCCATGAATTCAGGCTGGCTACGCCGGTACCGGTGCTGTTGGGGTATTGGACGGTAGAAGTGGATCGCCAGGGCGAGTTGGTGTACGCGCCGGATATTTATGCGCGTGACCCGGTGTTGATCAAGGCCATGGGCAGCGTGTTATAGCGTCAGATGGCTTGATATGAATGTAGGAGCGAGCTTGCTCGCGAAAAACGCCAACGATAACGCGTGCTTCCTGAATGAACGCGGTGTCTGTGAGTTTTTCGCGAGCAAGCTCGCTCCTACGTTCTATTCCGGCATCAGTTGCTGGCGGCATTCCAGCACCAGGCGGGCGCCGCCCAACTCACTGGTGCCGACCTCCAGCTTGAAGCCATGCAAGTTGATGATCGCCGCCACAATCGACAGGCCCAGCCCAAAGCCGCCTTGCTGATCACTCTCATCGACCCGATAGAAACGTTGGAACACCGACGCGCGCTCGGCAGCTGGAATGCCTGGCCCGGAGTCGAGCACTTCGATGCGCGTACTCCCAAGGTCGTTGACTGCTCGCAGGATCACCTTGCCATTGGGCGGGGTGAACTTGATCGAGTTACTCAGCAGGTTGGCCAGGGCTTCAAACAACAGCGCACGGTCACCGGTAATCCACGGCAGTGAGTCAGGCGCCTGCAGCACCAACTCCAGTTCGCCTTCTTCGGCCAGGGGCAGGTAGAAATCATGCAGTTCGCGCAGCAACGGCAGCGGGTCCAGCACCAGGAAGCCTGAGCGACGCTGATGGTCTTCCAGTTCCGAGATGCGCAGCAACCCGCGAAAACGCGCCATCAGCGTGTCGGTTTCGGCGATGGCGTCATCGAGTTTTACCGCGTGGGCCGAGTCTTCCTCGGCTTGTTGCTTGATGCGGTAAAGCTGGGCGCGCAAGCGAGTGAGCGGGGTGCGCAGGTCGTGGGCGATGTTGTCGCACACGCCCTTGACCTCGTTCATCAGTTTTTCGATGCGGTCGAGCATGGCATTGACGATGGCGGCGAGCATGTCCAGCTCGTCGCGCCGGTTGGACAGCGGCAACCGGTGCGTGAGGTCGCCGGCGACGATGGCCTCGGCGCTGGCCTGGATCCCGCGAATGCGCCGCAACGGGCGGCGGCGCAGCAGGTGCCAGCCGGCAGCGCCAGGAATGATGGTCAAGGACAGCGCCCACAGCAGGGCGTGCCAGATAATCCGCGTTACCCCGAACAACGAGCCGTTGGCGCGTACCAACACCAGCCAGCGGCCGTCTTCGGTGTGGGTGGCCACGGCGTCGCAGCTGTCCTTGGGCAGTTTGGGGTCATCGGATTGCACGCAATTGGTCAGGGCGTAAATCTTGCCATCCAGCGGCAGGTCGGGTGGTACGGCGCGGATCGGCCCGCTCAAGGGGCGAAATTGCTCATCGAACAGGCCATAGGCGTCAACACCCTTCATGTCGAAGGTCATGCTGGTGGTCAGCGCTTCCACCAGTTCTTCGCCGTCGAAACGCTGGAAAAGATGCTGGCGCTGCAACAGGGAATGGCGCGACAAGTCGCTGAGGTAGCCTGAGACCTCGTAGTACAGCACCCCCATGAGGATGCAACTCCACGCCACGAACAACGAGCTGTACAGCGCCAGCAAGCGGCTGCTGGAAGAGCGCCAGCCTTTAGAGGGGTTCAGCAATGACATAGCCCGAGCCTCGTACCGTGCGGATCAGCGGCGTGAGGCCCGGTGGGTCGATTTTCTTGCGCAGACGGCCGATGTGCACGTCGATCAGGTTGGTGCCGGGGTCGAAGTGATAACCCCAGACTTCCTCGAAAATCATCATCCGCGACAGGATCTGCCCGGTGTTGCGCATCAGGAATTCAAGCAGTTTGTATTCAGTGGGCAGCAGGGTCAGCGGCTGGTCGGCCCGGCTGGCTTCGCGGCTGATCAGGTTCAGTTCCAGGTCGGCCACACGCAGGGCGGTTTCGAATTCCTGGACGGTGCTTTTACGCCGCAGCAGCACCTCGACACGGGCGGCCATTTCATCCGAGGCGAACGGCTTGGTCAGGTAGTCATCGCCGCCGGCACGCAGGCCGCGCACGCGCTCGTCGACATCGGAGAGGGCGCTGATCATCAGGATCGGCGTAGACACCCCAATGGTGCGCAACGTGGTGACGATGGCCAGGCCATCCAGCTCGGGCAGCATGCGGTCGAGGGTGATCAGGTCGTAATCCCCACTCACGGCACGGACCAGGCCCTCGCGGCCGTTGTCCACCCAATCTACGTCCAGTCCATGGCTACTCAGCTCGGCGACAATCTCGCGGGCCGTTACGGCGTCATCCTCGATGGTCAAAATGCGGGTCATAGGATTACCTGGTGAGCGTTCACACTAGAAGTGACGACATTTTGCCAAGAAGTTGCTGAATGTTTCCTAAATAAAACTTCATCTTCTTCAAACCGACATCGCCCTGTGGGAGCTGGCTTGCCTGCGATGGCGGCTTACCTGCTGGCATATTCGTTGGCGGTCATGCCGCTATCGCAGGCAAGCCAGCTCCCACAGGGGAGTGCATTACGCCCGCCTAATATCGCCGTTTATTGCAACCTGCATGATCTGGCTAAGTTCAATTTAAATAAATCATTGAAATTAAAGGAATTTAATTTTAATCGCCGCTGGCACGCTGCCTGCACTGTCCGTTTTGAGACTTGTAACATCATTTTTCGTGCCTGGAGCAAAACAACAATGATCACATCCTCAACCACGCTGCAAGAGTCAAGCACGCTCTCCGGGGTTTCCTGGGGGGCGATTTTCGCCGGTGCCGCTGCGGCGGCTGCACTGTCATTGATCTTGGTATTGCTGGGCTTCGGCCTGGGCTTTTCGGCGGTGTCGCCTTGGGCTGACAGCGGTATCAGCGCCAAGGGCCTTGGCATTTCCACAATTGTCTGGCTGGCGTTCACCCAGATCGTTGCTTCGGGCCTGGGCGGTTACATCGCCGGTCGTTTGCGGGTGAAGTGGGCCAATATGCACGGGGACGAGGTGTACTTTCGCGACACCGCCCATGGCTTCCTGGCGTGGGCAGTGGCCACATTGATCACGGCGATGCTGGTGGTCGGCTCGGTCAGCAGTGTGGTCAGCGGCGGCGTGAAAGCTGGCGCCAGCGTGGCATCGGGCGCCGCCAGCGGCCTCACCCAAGCTGCTGGCAGCGCGGCAAAAGGTGCCGACAGTGGTGACTTCGGTTATTACGTCGACAGCCTGTTCCGCGATGATCGCCCAGCGGCGGTCAGCGATGATGCAGCCCACGCCGTGGTCGGTCGTATCCTGACGCGTACGTTGAGCAACGACGGCCAACTGGCAGCGGAAGATCGCGCCTACCTGGCCCAACTGATCAGCCAGCGCACCAACCTTAGCCAGGCCGATGCCGAAGCCCGTATCGACAAGGTCTATGGCGACGCGCGCAAGGCCGTTGAAGACGCCAAGCTCAAAGCCAAACAAGCCGCTGACACCGCTGCGAAAGTAGCGGCCTACACCTCGCTGTGGACCTTCGTGGCCCTGCTCATCGGTGCGTTCTTCGCCAGCTTCGCCGCCACCTTCGGCGGTCGCCGCCGGGATGCCGTGGTGTATGTCGAAACCGAAAACTACGTTCGTTAATTCAAGGAGAACATGATGCGCTCATTACTGCTGTGGTTCCTCGGCGTGCCGATTCCGGTGATCATCCTGATCGCGATTTTCATGCACTAATTGTAGGAGCGAGCTTGCTCGCGAAGAACTGCTGGGCGCCGCGTTCATTCAAAATGGCCGCGGCGTTCTTGCGTTTTTCGCGAGCAAGCTCGCTCCTACAGTTGGAGGTTCAGTCGTCGAACCCGACCTGTTCGTGAATCTCATCCACCTTGAGTTCCAACCGATACGCCACCGCAATAAACAGCGCCTGGCACAGGCACAGCGTGGCGCTCAGCGAGCGGAAAGCAAACGAGGAACCTTCATTGACCAACAACACCGCATTCGCCCGCTTGGCCAGGGGCGACAGGTTGCTGTCGGTGATGATCAGGGTCTTGGCCTGGTGATGCTGCGCGATGCGCAGGCAGTGCTGGGTCTCTTTGCCGTAGGGCGTGAAGCTGATGGCTATCACCAGGTCATTGGCGCGCACGCTGCGCATCTGCTCGCGATAACTGCCGCCTAGCCCCGAGATCAGGTGGATGCGCTTGTTGGTGTGCTGCAGGTTGTAGACCAGGTAGTCGGCCACCGCAAAGGAGCGGCGCACGCCGACCACGTAGATGTTGTCGGCATTGACTACCAGGTCCACGGCTTTCTCGAAGGCAGCGTCGTCCAACTCCAGCCCCAAGCGTTCGATGCCCGACAGGGTGGCGTTGACGCACTCGCGCGCCAGGTCGCCGCCGCTGGCCTTCTGGGACTTGTTGGCGATCATGCTGCGAATGCGCTGCTGGTAGTTTTGCACCGGCGTAGTCTTGTGCGTATACGCCTCGCGAAACAGCGCCTGCATCTCACTGAACCCGCTGAAACCGAAGCGCTGGGAAAACCGCACGATGGCCGAAGGGTGCACTTCGCATTCCCGGGCGATGTCGCTGATCCGGTCGACCATGATCCGGTCACTCTGCTGACTCATGTAGCTGGCGATACGCTTGAGCTGGCGCGGCAGGCTCTCGTATTCGTCGGTGATCAGCTGCAACAGGCGTTCGGCATTGATCGGAGGGCTGGCGACAGTTTCTTCCAGGGTGGTCTCGGGATCGGTGCGGGACATGGGCAATCCTTCTGGCGTGTTCGTCTGATGCGCTGATAGGTGGCGCAAGTCTACAGGGTAGGCGCAAAAAAATACCCCGGCATCACGGCCCGCGTGGCCTGCTGAAACGATGCATGGGCGCTGGAGTGCCGCTATCCTGAGGTATTGGAAAAAATATTCCACTAAAAATAATTATGGAATAAATATTGATTGCTGCCAGCGGACGTTCTAGTCTGCTCCCACCAAGAGCGTTTGCCGTCGCCACGGCGGCACAACGCAGGCTGATAAAAATAACAGGAGCCAGCATGGGCCAGACTCGTTTTGCCAGTGGGCGTCAATTGGATCTGATTTGCCTCGGGCGCCTGGGCGTCGATCTCTATGCGCAGCAAGTCGGTGCGCGGCTTGAGGATGTGTCCAGCTTCGCCAAGTATCTGGGCGGATCTTCCGCCAACATCGCTTTCGGCACCGCCAGGCTGGGGCTGAAGTCGGCGATGCTGAGCCGGGTCGGCGATGACCACATGGGCCGTTTCCTGGTGGAATCCCTGGCCCGCGAAGGCTGTGATGTCAGTGGCATCAAGGTCGACCCTGAGCGCCTCACCGCCCTGGTCCTGCTGGGCCTCAAGGACCGCGAAACCTTCCCCCTGGTGTTCTACCGCGAAAACTGCGCCGACATGGCCTTGCGCGCCGAAGACATCAGCGAAGCCTTTATCGCCTCCAGCAAAGCGTTGTTGATCACCGGTACGCATTTCTCCACCGACGGCGTGTACAAGGCCAGCCTCCAGGCCCTGGATTACGCGGCCAGGCACAACGTCAAGCGCGTGCTGGACATCGACTACCGCCCCGTGTTGTGGGGCCTGGCCGGCAAGGCCGATGGCGAAACCCGTTTCGTCGCCGACCAGAATGTCAGCCAGCATGTGCAGAAGATCCTGCCGCGTTTCGACCTGATCGTCGGCACCGAAGAGGAATTCCTGATTGCCGGCGGCGGTGAAGACCTGCTCACCGCCCTGCGCACCGTGCGTGAACTGACCCCGGCCACCCTGGTGGTCAAGCTCGGCCCCCAGGGCTGCACGGTGATCCACGGCGCAATCCCGGCGCGCCTGGAAGACGGGGCCATCTATCCTGGCGTGCGGGTTGAAGTGCTCAACGTGCTGGGCGCAGGCGATGCTTTTATGTCGGGCTTTCTCAGCGGCTGGATCAATGACGCCAGCGATGAGCGTTGCAGCCAGTTGGCCAATGCCTGTGGCGGCCTGGTGGTATCGCGCCACGCCTGTGCGCCAGCGATGCCGACCCCCGCCGAACTCGATTACCTGTTCAACAGCCCCGTGCCCATCACCCGGCCGGACCAGGACGTGACCCTGCAACGCCTGCACCGTGTCACGGTGCCGCGCAAGGCCTGGAAGCAACTGTTCGTCTTTGCCTTCGACCACCGCTGGCAATTGGTGGAGCTGGCGCAAAAAGGTGGCCAGGCCCCTGAGCGTATCAGCGACATCAAGCAGTTGTTTATCCAGGCCATCGAACGCGTGGAGCGCAACCTCAGCGAGCAGGGCGTCGAGGCGGATGTGGGCCTGCTCGCCGACCAACGCTTTGGCCAGGATGCACTCAACGCCGCCAGCGGTCGCGGCTGGTGGATCGCTCGCCCGGTGGAAGTGCAGAACTCGCGGCCCCTGGCGTTCGAGCACGGGCGTTCGATCGGCAGCAACCTGATTGCCTGGCCCCAGGAACACATCATCAAGTGCCTGGTGCAGTTTCACCCCGATGACGAGCCGATGCTGCGCCTGGAACAGGAAGCGCAACTCAAGGCGGTGTACGAGGCGTCGCTGGTCAGTGGCCACGAACTGCTGCTGGAAGTCATCCCACCCAAGGATCACCCGTCCACCTACCCGGACGTGCTCTACCGCAGCCTTAAACGCCTGTACAACCTTGGCATTTACCCGGCCTGGTGGAAGATCGAAACCCAATCGGCCGAAGACTGGAAAAAGCTCGACGAACTGATCCAGGAACGCGACCC
Source organism: Pseudomonas sp. GW823-FHT02F05 (assembly GCF_058797315.1). NCBI lineage: Bacteria > Pseudomonadati > Pseudomonadota > Gammaproteobacteria > Pseudomonadales > Pseudomonadaceae > Pseudomonas > Pseudomonas sp. GW823-FHT02F05. Next base: position 453,171 of record NZ_JBXAJM010000002.1, on the reverse strand, counting down.
CTACTGCCGTGGCGTGGTGTTGCTGGGCCTGAATGCTTCCCCCGAGTTTCTCGCCGATGGCTTCAAGCAAGCCAGCCAGAGCAGCACCTGCCGTGGGTTTGCCGTGGGCCGCACGATCTTCCACGAGCCGAGCCGGGCGTGGATGGCGGGGGAGATTGATGATGAAACGCTGATCCAGCAGGTGCAGGCGACCTTCGAACAGCTCATCAATGCCTGGCTCAGCGCCCGACAGTAAATACGATCAAATGTGGGAGCTGGCTTGCCTGCGATAGCAATCTATCCGTTGCAAATGTATTGCCTGACACACTGCTATCGCAGGCAAGCCAGCTCCCACACAAAGCAGATCCCAGTGAATTCTGAAGATAAAAACAAAAGGTGCAGCCATGCCCGCAATCCGAATTGGCATCAACCCGATCTCCTGGAGCAACGACGACCTCCCGGCCCTCGGCGGTGAGACCCCGCTGAGCACGGCCCTGAGCGAAGGCAAGGACATCGGCTACGAAGGTTTTGAACTCAACGGCAAATTCCCCAAGGATGCCAAGGGCGTCGCTGACGTGCTGCGTCCTTATGACCTGGCGCTGGTGTCCGGTTGGTACTCCAGCCGTCTGGCCCACCGTTCGGTGGCTGAAGAAATCGAGGCGATTGCCGCCCATGTCGAACTGCTCAAACACAACGGCGCCTCGGTACTGGTATACGGCGAAGTGGCTGACTCGATCCAGGGCTCGCGCATTCGCCTGATCGAGCGCCCGCGTTTTCACAGTGAACAGGCCTGGCAGGCTTACGCCGACAAGCTTACCGAGCTGGCGCGCTTCACCTTGTCCCAGGGCGTGCGCCTGGCCTATCACCACCATATGGGCGCGTACGTCGAATCCCCCGAGGACATCGACCAGTTGATGAAACGCACGGGCCCGGAAGTCGGCTTGCTGTTCGATTCGGGCCACTGCTACATGGGCGGCGGCGAACCCATCGAGGTGCTGCGCAAGCATATCGAGCGCGTCTGCCATGTGCATTTCAAGGATGTACGCAAACCCGTGGTGCAACTGGCGCGTAACCAGATGTGGAGCTTCCCGGACTGCATCGTCAACGGCACCTTTACCGTGCCCGGCGATGGTGATATCGACTTCGCACCGTTGCTGGATGTGTTGCTCGCGGCGAACTACAAGGGCTGGCTGGTGGTGGAAGCCGAGCAGGACCCGGCCGTGGCGCCCAGCTATATCTACGCGAAGAAGGGTTACGACACCCTGCGTGCGCTTCTCAACCAGAGGACTTGAGTGATGAGCTTGTTGGTCAAAAGCAGCAAACGCGGGCAAACCATGGTTGCCCTGGAGGCGGGTCGCCTGGAGTACGTAGGCTTTGCCGCGTACCGCCTGAGTCTGGGTGAAACCCTGCCGGTCAGTGCGGGCGATCAGGAACTGTGCCTGGTGCTGCTCAGCGGTCGGGTGAATATTGAAGGCGAAGGCTTCAATTGGCAGAACCTGGGGGATCGCCAGTCGGTGTTCGAAGACAAGTCACCGTTCGCCGCCTATTTGCCGCCGGGCACTGGCGCCCGAGTCACGGCCCTGAGCGATGTGCAAATTGCCGTCTGTGCAGCGCCGGGTGCTACGGGTTTTGCCCCGCGCTTGATCCGCCCCGAGCAGTGCAAGCGCAGTGTGCGCGGCAAAGGCGCCAACACTCGCTACGTCTGCGACATCCTGCCTGACAGCGAGCCGGCCCATTCGCTGCTGGTGGTGGAAGTGCGCACGCCGTCGGGGCATTCCTCCAGCTACCCGCCGCACAAGCACGACACCGACGACCTGCCGCACCAGAGCTTTCTGGAAGAGACCTACTACCACCAGGTCAACCCGCCCCAGGGCTTCGTGTTCCAGCGCGTGTACACCGATGATCGCAGCATCGACCAGGCCATGGCCGTGGAAAACAGTGACCTGGTGGTGGTGCCCAAGGGCTATCACCCGGTCAGCGTGCCGTATGGCTACGAGTCTTATTACCTGAACGTGATGGCCGGCCCCAAGCGCGCCTGGCATTTCCATAACGACCCGCAGCACAGCTGGCTGCTGGACCTGTAAACGGTGTTGGACGGAGAACAAAAACAATGAAGTCGCCGCTACGTTTTGCCCTCAACCGCATGGTCGCCCCCAACCTGTCCCTGCCGGATTTCATCCAGTTGGCGGCGGCTCTCAACTGCGAGGCCATTGAGATCCGCAACGACCTCAAAAACCGTGAAATCGAATACGGCACACCCGCCAGCCGCGTGCGTGAATTGTGCGCAGCGCAGGGCATCAAGGTGCTGTCGATCAACGCGCTGTACCCCTTTGATGTGTGGAATGACCAACGCCGTGCCCAGGCAATCGAACTGGCCACCTACGCCCGTGAGTGCGGGGCCGAAGGCTTGGTGATGTGCCCGTTCAATCAGCCTGGCGATACGCGCAACGACGCGCAGCGCGCGGCTGGTTTGCGCACGGCGTTGAGCGAGCTGGCGTTGATCCTGCGCGAGTACGGGATTCTGGGTTTCATCGAGCCCCTGGGCTTCACCGTATCCGCCCTGCGCCGCAAGCGCGTGGCAGTGGATGCAATCAAGGCCATCGGCGGCCTGGATGTATTCCGGGTGGTGCACGACACCTTTCACCATCACCTGGCCGGCGAGCATGAGTTCTTCCCGGAACTGACCGGGCTGGTGCACATCTCCGGGGTGGAAGACCGCGAGGCGCCGCTGGAGTCGATCCGCGACGGCCACCGCGTGCTGGTGGGCGAGGACGATATCCTCGGGAATGCGGCGCAGATCGACACCTTGCTGAGCACCGGCTACAGCGGCTATCTGTCGTTCGAACCGTTTGCCGAAAGCGTGCACGGGTTGGCGAATATCCGGCAGGCGTTGGGCAGCAGCATGGCGTATTTGCAAAAGCCCTTGCCATAACGCGATCAAAAATGTGGGAGCTGGGGGGGGGGGGGGGGGGGGGGGGGGGGGGGGGGGGGGGGGGGGGGGGGGGGGGGGGGGGGGGGAAGGGTCC
>NZ_JBXAJM010000002.1:334827-450159 GCF_058797315.1 Pseudomonas sp. GW823-FHT02F05 | reverse complement strand
CGATAGCGGTGTGTCAGGCAATACCTGTGCAACTGATAGACCGCTATCGCAGGCAAGCCAGCTCCCACAGTGGATCGGTGTTGAACATTCCAATTGCATTCATACAAGGTGCAAGTGATGACCACAACAAGATTGACCATGGCCCAGGCCCTGGTGAAGTTCCTGGACAACCAATACATCGAAGTCGATGGCGTACAGAGCAAGTTTGTCGCCGGGGTGTTCACTATTTTCGGGCATGGCAATGTGTTGGGCCTTGGCCAGGCCTTGGAGCAGGGCAGCGGCGACCTGGTGGTGCATCAGGGCCGCAATGAGCAAGGCATGGCCCACGCCGCCATCGGGTTCGCCAAGCAGCACCTGCGCCGCAAGATCTATGCGTGCACGGCCTCGGTCGGGCCGGGCGCGGCCAATATGCTCACCGCCGCAGCGACTGCCACCGCCAACCGCATCCCGTTGCTGCTCTTGCCCGGCGATGTCTATGCCAGCCGTCAGCCCGACCCGGTTTTGCAGCAGATCGAGCAGTTCCACGACCTGAGCATCAGCACCAACGATGCCTTCCGCTCCGTGAGCAAATACTGGGACCGCATCAACCGCCCCGAGCAACTGATGACCGCGGCGATCCATGCCATGCGCGTGCTGACCGACCCGGCTGAAACCGGCGCGGTGACCCTGGCCTTGCCCCAGGATGTACAAGCCGAAGCCTGGGACTACCCCGACTATTTTCTGCAAAAACGCGTGCACCGCATCGACCGACGCCCGGCCACCAGCGCCATGATCGGTGACGCGCTGGCTGCGTTTCGCGGCAAGCGCAAGCCGCTGATCATTTGCGGCGGCGGGGTCAAATACTCCGGCGCCAACCAGGCACTGCAAGCCTTTGCCGAGCGTTTCGATATTCCTTTCGCGGAAACCCAGGCGGGCAAGAGCGCCGTGGTGTCCAGCCATCCGCTGAACGTCGGCGGCATCGGCGAAACCGGCTGCCTGGCGGCTAACCTGCTGGCGCCTGAGGCGGACTTGATCATCGGTGTCGGCACCCGTTATACCGACTTCACCACCTCCTCAAAATCGCTGTTCAAGCACCCCGAGGTGAAGTTTCTCAACCTCAATATAAGCCCCTGCGATGCGTTGAAGCTGGACGGCGTGCAAGTGCTGGCCGATGCAAAAGTCGCCCTTGAAGCACTGGCCGATGCCCTGGGCGATTACCGTTCGGGCTGGGGCGAGCAGATCGCCGACGCCAAGGCGCAACTCGACGCTGAAGTGGACCGCGTGCATCAGGTGCACTACCAGGGCGATGAGTTTGTCCCCGAAGTCGACGACCACCTGGACCGTGCCGTGCTGCGGGAATTCATCGAGCTGACCGGTTCGTGCCTGACCCAGAGCGCTGTGCTCGGCGTGCTCAATGCACGCCTGGCCGATGACGCAATCATCGTGGCCGCCGCTGGCAGCCTGCCCGGCGATTTGCAGCGTGCCTGGCGCAGCAAGGGCGTCAACACCTACCACGTCGAGTATGGCTATTCATGCATGGGCTACGAGATCAATGCCGCCCTGGGCGTGAAGCTGGCCGAGCCGAGCAAGGAGGTGTACGCCCTGGTCGGCGATGGCTCCTACATGATGCTGCACTCGGAGCTGGCCACTTCGATCCAGGAGCGCCGCAAGATCAACGTGGTGCTGTTGGACAACATGGCGTTCGGTTGCATCAACAACCTGCAGATTGGCAATGGCATGGACAGCTTCGGCACCGAGTTCCGCTACCGCAACCCCGAGAGCGGCAAGCTCGACGGTGGCCTGGTGCCAGTGGACTTCGCCATGAGCGCAGCGGCCTACGGTTGCAAGACCTACAAGGTCAGCACGCTGGAACAGCTGGAAGCGGCGTTGGCGGATGCCCGCACGCAAAGCGTCTCCACGTTGATCGATATCAAGGTGCTGCCCAAGACCATGATCCACGGCTACCTGTCGTGGTGGCGGGTGGGTGTGGCGCAAGTGTCCACCAGTGAACGTACGAATGCAGCGGCAAAAAAACTCAATGAACACCTGGCCCAGGCCCGGCAGTACTAACAACAAGAGGAGTGTTTGCATGTCTTTGAAACTTGGAGTGATTGGTACGGGCGCCATTGGCCGGGACCATATTCGTCGTTGCAGCCAGGCCTTGCTCAACAGCCAGGTGGTGGCCGTCACCGATATCAACCTTGAGCAGGCGGCCCAGGTGGTGGCGGACTTGAAGCTGGACGCCGAGGTGTACCCGGACGGCCATGCATTGATCAACGCGCCAGAGGTCGAAGCGGTACTGGTGACGTCCTGGGGGCCGAGCCACGAAGAGTTTGTGCTGGCCGCGATTGCTGCCGGCAAACCGGTGTTCTGTGAAAAACCGCTGGCGGTGACGGCCGAGGGCTGCCGCAACATTGTCGAGGCCGAAGTGGCACACGGTAAGCGCCTGGTCCAGGTGGGTTTCATGCGCCCGTACGACCAAGGCTATCGTGCCCTCAAGTCGGTGATCGACAGCGGCCAGATTGGCGAGCCGTTAATGCTGCACTGCGCGCACCGTAACCCCACGGTGGGCGAGAACTACAACACCGGCATGGCGATCACCGACACCCTGATCCATGAGTTGGACGTGCTGCGTTGGCTGCTCAACGACGACTACGTGTCCGTGCAGGTGGTGTTCCCGCGCAAGACCAGCAAGGCGCTGGCGCACCTGCGCGACCCGCAGATCGTGCTGCTGGAAACTGCCAAAGGCACGCGTATCGACGTGGAAGTGTTTGTGAACTGCCAATACGGCTACGACATCCAGTGCGAAGTGGTAGGGGAGAGCGGCATCGCCAGGTTGCCGGAACCATCTCAGGTGCAACTGCGCAGCGACGCGAAGCTGTCCAACGCAATCCTGATGGATTGGAAGGATAGGTTTATCGGTGCCTATGACGTGGAGTTGCAGGCGTTTATCGACAGCGTGCTGGCCGGGCAGGTCGGCGGGCCGTCGGCCTGGGATGGGTTTGCGGCGGCGGTGGCGGCGGATGCGTGTATTGAAGCCCAGGGCAGTGGGCAGATTGTGAAAGTCAGCCTGCCGGATCGCCCGCGCTTCTACGGCTAACTCACTGCAGAAAAGTGGTTGACACTGTGGGAGCTGGCTTGCCTGCGATAGCGGTCTATCAGTGACAGATTGATTGCCTGACTCACTGCTATCGCAGGCAAGCCAGCTCCCACAGTTGATTGGGTTTCCAAATCAATTCTGGAGTTGAACATGCGAATCGGACTAGTGGGCTACGGCCACGGCGGACGCTTTTTTCATGCGCCGTTGATCGCCACCCTGCCTGGCGCCACCTTTGTCGGCGTGGTGACGCGTTCACCCGAACGTCGCAAGCAACTGAGTACTGACCTTCCGGGTGTCAAAGCCTTCGACTCCATCGGCCAGATCGTCGAAGCCGGCGTCGATGCCCTGGTGATTTCCACCACCCTCAAAGGTCGCCCGGCCCTGGTGCTGGAAGCCATCGAGCACGGGGTGGCGGTGGTCAGCGATAAACCCTTTGCCGCCAACGCCGAACAAGCCCAGGCCCTGATTACCGCTGCCGAACGTCAGGGCTCGTTGCTCAGTGTTTATCAGAATCGGCGCTGGGATTCGGATTACCTGACCCTGCGCAAACTGATCGACGCTGGCGCCCTGGGCACCATCACCCGCTTTGAATCCCGTGTGGAACGTTACAGTCCGCAGGCCGTGGGCAATGCCAGCGGTGGAGGATGGCTGCGTGACCTGGGCAGCCATCTGGTGGACCAGGCGTTGCAACTGTTCGGCCCGGTGGAGCGGGTGTTCGCTCAATTGCACTACACACCAGAACATCCCACGGTGGACCACGGCTTCTTTGTCTCCCTCACCCATGCCAATGGCGTGATTTCGCACCTGTGGGGCAACGCGTTGCAGAACAGCCAGGCGCCGCGATTTCGCGTCAGTGGCAGCCTGGGCTGCTACACCGTCGACGGATTGGATGGCCAGGAAGAAGCGCTGCTGGCCGGCAAGTCACCGAAAACCGAAGGTGAACACTGGGGCGCCGAGGAGCATCGGCGCTGGGGCTGGTTTGAGCAAGGGCCGGAGCGTGAGCGGGTGCCGTCGGAGAAGGGCTGCTGGCCCCAATTCTATCGGCAGTTGCAAGCGGCCGTGGTGGGGCAGGGACCGCTGCCGGTCAATGCCTATGACGCCCTGGAAACCACCCGTATATTGGACGCCGCGCGCCTGAGTGCCGAGCGCCAGCAGGTGGTTTCGACGAAAATAGAATAAAATTCTAAAACAGGTTGATATGGAAATTATTTTCTAATACAGTCTTTTCCAGGTTGCATAAAGTACGTCCCGGAACCTACGGGCGACTCAACAAAAACAAGATCAAAAACAACCAGGTACCGTCAGATGAAAATCTTCAACGCTGTACTGCGAGTTTTACGCCCCCTCCAAGCGCCACGCGGACTGCCCCGCGCCCGGCCGTTCTACTTCTCCTTCCTGAATGTGCTGTGCGTCGAAAACCAGGGCGCGCTGGTGTGCTGCATTCCAGGCGCGCCGGTGGTGCGACTGACAGCCGAGTCCTGATCAACGCAACGTCGAAAAAAACCAACAAGAAAGTGGAGACAGACCGTTCATGAAGACCCCGATCCGTTTTACCGCCCTGGCCTTGTCCATGCTGCTGGCCAGTGGCGTTGTCGGCGCCGCCGATCTCAAGGTGGGCGTGACGATGTCCGCGTTCGATGACACCTTCCTCACCTACCTGCGCGAGGATATGGATAAGCAAGCCAAGTCCTATCCAAAAGGTGATGGCGTGCAACTGCAATTCGAAGATGCCCGCGCCGATGTGGTCAAGCAATTGAGCCAGGTCGAGAACTTCATCAGCCAGAAGGTCGACGCGATTATCGTCAACCCGGTCGATACCGCGTCGACCAAGAACATCATCAGTGCCGCCACCAAGGCGGGTATACCGCTGGTGTTCGTCAACCGCCGCCCCGACCAGAAAGACTTGCCCAAGGACGTGGTGGCCGTGACCTCCGATGACGTCGAGGCCGGCCGCCTGCAAATGCAATACATCGCCGAAAAACTCGGCGGCAAGGGCAAGGTCGTGATCCTTTTGGGTGACCTGGCGAACAACTCCACCACCAATCGCACCAAGGGCGTGAAGGAAGTGCTGGCCAAGTACCCGGACATCAAGATCGAGCAGGAACAGACCGGCATTTGGTTGCGTGACAGGGGCATGACCCTGGTCAACGACTGGCTGACCCAGGGCCGGGAGTTCAATGCGGTGCTGGCCAACAACGATGAGATGGCGATCGGGGCGTCCATGGCCCTGAGATCGGCCGGCAAGGAAAAAGGCAGCGTGTTGATTGCCGGTGTCGACGGCACGCCCGATGGCTTGAACGCGATCACCAAGGGCGACATGACCGTGTCGGCCTTCCAGGACGCCAAGGGCCAGGCGGTAGGTTCGGTGGAGGCAGCGCGCAAAATGGCCAAGAAGGAGCCGGTCGAGCAGAACGTGGTGATCCCGTTCCAGTTGATCACCCCGGACAACGTCAAAGATTTCAAGTAGCCCCAACATAACAACAAAAGCTGGCAGGGCGGCCACGGCCGCCCTGCAGATGGAGTACCTCCCTATGCTTGCTCAAGCCGCCACGTCTCAGCCCGTCGCCCACCCGGCGCTGGCGCTGGACGAACCCTACCTGCTGGAAATCCTCAACATCAGCAAAGGCTTTCCCGGTGTCGTGGCCCTGGACGATGTGCAGCTGCGGGTGCGCCCCGGCACGGTGCTGGCGTTGATGGGCGAGAACGGTGCGGGCAAGTCGACGCTGATGAAAATCATCGCCGGCATCTACCAGCCCGACGCCGGCGAAATTCGCCTGCGTGGCAAGCCGATCACCTTTGAAACGCCGCTGGCCGCGCAAAAGGCCGGGATCGCGATGATCCATCAGGAACTCAACCTGATGCCCCATATGAGCATCGCCGAGAACATCTGGATAGGCCGCGAACAGCTCAACAGCCTGCACATGGTCAACCACCGCGAAATGCACCGCTGCACCGCCGAGTTGCTGGCGCGCCTGCGCATCAACCTCGACCCCGAAGAACAGGTCGGCAACCTGAGCATTGCCGAACGGCAGATGGTCGAGATTGCCAAGGCAGTGTCCTACGACTCCGACATCCTGATCATGGATGAACCCACCTCGGCCATTACCGACAAGGAAGTGGCCCACCTGTTTTCGATCATTGCCGACCTCAAGTCCCAGGGCAAAGGCATCGTCTATATCACCCACAAGATGAACGAAGTGTTCGCCATCGCCGATGAAGTGGCGGTGTTCCGCGACGGCCAATACATCGGCTTGCAGCGGGCCGACAGCATGAACAGCGACAGCCTCATCTCGATGATGGTCGGGCGTGAATTGAGCCAGCTGTTTCCGGTGCGCGAAACGCCTATTGGTGAACTGCTGCTGTCGGTGCGCGACCTGAGCCTGGACGGCGTATTCAAGGATGTATCGTTCGACCTGCACGCCGGGGAGATCCTCGGTATCGCCGGGCTGATGGGCTCCGGGCGCACCAACGTGGCGGAAACCATTTTTGGCATCACCCCAAGTTCCAGCGGGCAAATCACCCTGGACGGCAAGGCGGTGCGCATTACCGACCCGCATATGGCCATTGAGAAGGGCTTTGCGCTGTTGACCGAGGACCGCAAGCTCAGCGGCCTGTTCCCGTGCCTGTCGGTGCTGGAGAACATGGAGATGGCGGTGTTGCCGCACTATTCGGGCAACGGTTTTATCCAGCAGAAAGCCTTGCGTGCCTTGTGTGAAGACATGTGCAAGAAGCTGCGGGTGAAAACCCCGTCACTGGAGCAATGCATCGACACCTTGTCCGGCGGTAATCAGCAAAAGGCCTTGCTGGCGCGCTGGCTGATGACCAACCCACGCTTGCTGATCCTGGATGAGCCGACGCGTGGTATCGATGTGGGCGCCAAGGCTGAGATCTATCGCTTGATCGCCTTCCTCGCCAGCGAGGGCATGGCGGTGATCATGATTTCTTCCGAACTGCCCGAAGTGCTCGGCATGAGCGACCGGGTGATGGTGATGCACGAAGGTGAACTGATGGGCACCCTGGATCGCGCCGAGGCGACCCAGGAAAAAGTCATGCAGTTGGCTTCCGGGATGACCGCAGTCCACTGATCTATAGAATAAGAAGGTGATGGGTTATGAACGCAATAACAGACAACAAGCCGGCAACCGCGCCGGTCAAGAACCGTCGACGCATGCCCACCGAGCTGAGTATCTTCCTGGTGCTGATCGGTATCGGCCTGGTGTTTGAATTGTTCGGTTGGATCGTGCGAGACCAGAGCTTTCTGATGAACTCCCAGCGTCTGGTGCTGATGATCCTGCAGGTGTCGATCATCGGCCTGCTGGCCATCGGTGTGACCCAGGTGATCATCACCACGGGCATCGACTTGTCGTCCGGCTCGGTGCTGGCCTTGTCAGCGATGATCGCCGCCAGCCTGGCGCAGACCTCCGACTTTTCCCGGGCGGTGTTTCCGTCCCTCACCGACTTGCCGGTGTGGATCCCGGTGGCGATGGGTTTGGGCGTAGGGCTTTTAGCGGGGGCAATCAACGGCAGCATTATCGCGGTCACCGGCATCCCGCCGTTTATCGCAACCCTGGGCATGATGGTCTCGGCCCGTGGCCTGGCACGCTATTACACCGAAGGCCAGCCGGTGAGCATGCTCTCGGACTCCTACACAGCGATCGGCCATGGCGCGATGCCGGTGATTATCTTCCTGGTGGTGGCGGTAATCTTCCACATTGCCCTGCGTTACACCAAGTATGGCAAGTACACCTATGCCATCGGCGGCAATATGCAGGCGGCGCGTACTTCGGGGATTAACGTCAAGCGTCACCTGATCATCGTCTATAGCATCGCCGGTCTCCTGGCGGGCCTGGCCGGCGTGGTGGCCTCGGCACGTGCAGCGACGGGGCAGGCCGGCATGGGCATGTCCTACGAGCTGGACGCGATTGCCGCCGCAGTGATCGGCGGCACCAGCCTGGCCGGTGGAGTAGGGCGCATCACCGGCACGGTGATCGGCGCGCTGATCCTCGGCGTCATGGCCAGCGGGTTTACCTTTGTCGGGGTGGATGCGTATATCCAGGACATCATCAAGGGCCTGATCATTGTGGTGGCGGTGGTGATCGATCAATACCGCAACAAGCGCAAGCTCAAGCGCTGAGTACCTGCCCTTGTAGGAGCGAGCTTGTGTGGCGAGCAAGCTTGCTTGCGGCGGGCGAAGCCCCCCCAAAAAGCCGGAGACTGCTGCGCAGTCGGCGGGAGCAAGCTCCCTCGCCACAGCAAGCTCGCGCCTACAGGGGATCAGGCACTTTCAACCGTTTGTCTTCTATATAGCTCCACAACACTGAATTTCTTGCTATAAACGCACTCCGATGACCGTTCGCCAAGCCCGTCCTGGTGCTTTTGGGGGTTGATCGGGAAAAAATGCCTGTCTTTTCAGTTGCTGCGCCCTCAAGTCGGCCTTAGACTGCCGCCCCTCGTAAATTGAGTGCCGGGTGGCGCTTGGAATGGATGGCGCCCTTCCGAGACCTGCACAGGTCGGCCGGAACGCTCCCTAATTCGCCTTAATGCACGTATTTTTTATAGAGAAATCAATGACAAAGGAAAAGTTGCTGGCCATGCCGGCGGATGACTACATGAATGCCGAACAGCACGCTTTTTTCGAGAAGTTGCTGCAAGACATGAAGGTGGAGCACCACGAGCGCATTGAGCAGAACCGTATCGCCATTGAGAGCCTGGACACCCCGGCCGACCCGGCTGACGCGGCTTCTGTCGAAGAAGAGCGCACCTGGCTGGTAAACGCCATTGACCGCGACCAGCGCATGCTGCCGCAACTTGAGCGTGCTCTGGAACGCATCAAGGAAGATTCCTTTGGCTGGTGTGACGACAGCGGCGAGCCTATCGGCCTCAAGCGCCTGCTGATCAGTCCTACCACCAAGTACTGCATCGAAGCGCAAGAGCGCCACGAGCAGATCGACAAGCACCAGCGTCAAGCCTGATGCGGTGAAGGGGGCGGCTCTCTAGCTGGCCGCCCTGGATCGGCATTGTTGCTGTTTATGCAATGAAGCTATTCCGTGGATAGCTTTTTCCAACTGGAATAAAGCCGTAGCATGGCCAACATTGTTAGCCAGCTAACTAATGCTGCGGAGAAGCTCCATGCAAAACAAAGTCGATGTGGCCGTAATGATCGGCAGTGGCGTACCCCAAACCCTGCGAGCCCTGGGCCAGCGAGCTTGCTGGGTGGTGTTGCTCAACGGTGAGCAGCGCGGCACTGCATTCGCCAGCCGGGACGAGGCGCAGGAATGCCAGGCTGCCTGGCAAGCGCTATTGCGCAGGGAAGCGTCAGACAGCCTGCATTGATCAAGCGCGGGGAGGCTCATGCAGCAACGCATTGAGGTCATCCACTGCGGGAGCCCATTCTGCGTCGACCTGCAATTGTTCCCTGAGGAAGTTCGCCTGCTGTTCGCTCCAGAATGGCGCGTCGATGAGTTTTACATCATCGGGCAGTCGATGTTCGGCGGTAAAACGTTCGATGGCTTCCTGGCTGGAATCCAGCCCCAGTTGTTCGAACAGGGTTTCAAGGGTTGGGGTGGTGGTGTCCATAGCGTTCTCCATGCGGGCTTATCGTCATGCATGTGAGGGGCAGGGCACGCCAGAGTTCTATCGGATTGTCAGGTATTGAGCGCGCCGCAATCCACGGCGGTTTTCAGTGCCTTGGCCGCCTCTTTGCCAGCCACGGCCGCTGCGTCGGCGGTTTTGAACCAGCGGTCTTTCTCCACCTGGTGCGCGGTGACCTTGTTCAGCGGTGGTTTTGCTCGCATGATGATGACCGCTTGAAACTCACCGTCTACTTCCCTCGCATCGCCGTGGATAATAAATTCGCCAATATCAAATTCCGTCACGTATGGCTTTCCCTTCAAGGTAACTGCGTTGATGAAACCTGACCCGCGGGGGGCAAACTTCCATGGACAGGCCAGTATGGCAGTTGTTGAGGGGCAGTGGCGCGGTAAAGTCATCCAGGCGACGAAACGATCCCGCCGCCTGAGGCGTATAGCTTGGCTTCAAGGGACTTGGCCAGTTCGCAGGCTTTGATGTGATCGCTGCGAAACCCCTTGATCTTGCCGCTGGGCACTTCAAGAATATGAAAAAAGTTCTTTCCTGCGGGTACAACTTGGTAAAGCACCGAATTGGAGTACCCATTCAGGTTCAGCAGGCAGTAGTATTGCTGTTCGTCGGGACATGGTGAACGAGTGTGGAAAGACGTAGCGTCGTGTTGACGTCGTTGCATGCTCAGCTCCTGTCGATCGATCCTGATAGCTTGTCTGCGTTGTTTCGGGTGGTTTTCACCCTGGTTGCTGTTCTAGTATTGTCGTCGGTAGTTCGTGACTGGTTCCATGCCCAGATGTTTTTTTGTGTTGGGGTGTCGGAAAACTGCATTTTTAATTGGGTTATTCTCTGAAGTCGGCAGACCCGTATTCTCGGGTCGTTGAACCTGTGATTTGCTGTATCGCGGTTGACTTCCCATGAGGTCCGCCGTTGAGGTTTGTACTAGCCTTACGAGTTCTCTTCAGTTTTTTAATGACTCTGTATCGTGTCGTAACGGCCATTTTTTGTGCTGTTCGCTTTGGCGGTCAGTGCTTTTTTGATGTGGGGGCGTTTCCTTGGCAGTCAGTAATCTGGATATGCACGCGTTATTCGTGCTGGGTGATTTGCGCGCAAAGTTGGTCAAGCAGTTTCAATCTCGGTTTGTCTACGTCACTGAACAGACGCCGGAAGGTATTTATATCGCCGAAATCGATACCGAAACGGCGCTGGTCGTGGACGACAAGCCACGTCTGGAACTCAAAGTAGGTGACCATTTTCGCGCAGCGGTATTACCCAGCCGCGAAGGTGGCAAGTTCGAATTGAGGTTTCGCGATATCAAGTTGACCGTCTACGGCCTCGGCGACTATGCCTTTGTGTCGTCGAACGAAGGCCAGGGTATTGTGTTCAAGGAAGGCCACAGCGTGATGCTGGTATTCGCCGCCCATGAGCAATTGCAGGAAGGGTTGACCAAGACCCTGAAGGCCGTGACTGGCAAAGCCGCCAAATGGCGCAAGGGTGAACTGGTGACCTTCAAGGCCAGCGAGTAGGCGATAAATACGCTGTGCATCTTTGTCTTTTGGAACCTCTACTACAGTTGAGTTGACTTAACTATTCAGAGGCTTCGCGCATTCGCAGCAAAGCCGTTCGCCATGACTGCGAAAACGCGAGGTGCACAGGCATGAAAGGATTGAAGTCACTGCTGGCGGCGGGCCTGACGACCCTGAGTCTGTCATTGCCGGTATCGGCTGCCCAGGCACCGGTGCATTTTGCCGACCTGAACTGGGAAAGCGGCAGCCTGATCACTGAAGTACTGCGTTTTATCGTCGAGAAGGGCTATGACCTGCCCACTGACACCTTGCCTGGTACCACCATTACCCTGGAAACCGCCCTGGCCAAGAATGACATCCAGGTGATCGGCGAGGAATGGGCAGGCCGCAGCCCGGTATGGGTCAAGGCTGAAGCCGAAGGCAAGGTGGCGGGCCTTGGCGATACCGTCAAAGGCGCGACCGAAGGCTGGTGGGTGCCGGAATACGTGGTCAAGGGTGACCCCTCCAAAGGGCTAAAACCCCTGGCTCCAGACCTCAAAAGCGTGCAGGACCTGGCGCGCTACAAGGACGTGTTCAAGGACCCTGAATCTCCGGGCAAGGGGCGTTTTCTGAACAGCCCCATTGGCTGGACCTCCGAAGTGGTCAACAAACAGAAGCTCAAGGCTTATGGCCTGGACGACAGCTATGTGAACTTCCGCAGCGGTTCGGGGGCGGCGCTGGATGCGGAGATTGCCTCGTCGATTCGCCGGGGCAAGCCCGTGCTGTTCTATTACTGGTCGCCGACCCCGTTGATGGGGCGCTATAAATTGATCCAGCTGGAAGAACCGCCATTTGATGCAGATGCGTGGAAGACCCTGACTGACGCAGACAATCCGAACCCGAAGCCGACACGCTCATTGGCTTCCAAGCTGAGCATTGGCGTGTCGACGCCGTTCCAGCAGGAACATCCACAGATTGCCCAGTTCTTCGAGAAGGTCGAGTTTCCCATCGAGCCGCTTAACAAAGCCTTGGCGACGATGAGCGAGCACCACACGCCGCCTCGGGAGGTGGCCCAGGCGTTTCTCAAGGAACATCCGCAGGTGTGGAAGGCATGGTTGACGGAAGATGTGGTGCAGAAGGTCGAGGCGAGCCTCAAGTAACCGGGGTCTTTGTATCGAGTGAAGATCAAGATGTGGGAGCTGGCTTGCCTGCGATGACTGAGTGTCAGACAACATATTTTTATGCTGACCCACCGCTATCGCAGGCAAGCCAGCTCCCACATTCAATTGCATTTCAAGTCAACGGTCGTTGCAGCGTTAGAACTTGGTCTGTACGGCCAGCTCAAAGGTCCTCGGTGATCCCAGATAATACGCCGGCGACACATGGGCAAACTCGGCATACACCTCGTTAGTCAGGTTACGTACGCGCCCGGTTACCGAGGTATGCGCATCCACCTTATAGCGCAGGAAGGTGCCGAACAGCGTATAGGCCGGTACGGTCTGGGTGTTGGCATTGTCCGCATACACCTGAGCGACATAACGCGCATCCACCCCGCCTTGCCAATTCTCGGCAAAGTCATAGGTCAGCCACAGGTTACCCACGCGCTTGGGCACGTTGGTTGGCGTATTGCCCTTGCGCGACACCACGGCGCCGCTGGCGATTTTCTCGTTGAACTCATCGTACTGCGCGTCCACCCAGGCGAAGTTGCCTTCGGCCAATAGCCTCGGCGTGATGCGCAACGAACTGGCCAGTTCGATGCCCTTGGACGACTGCGCGCCCACCGGGATGCTGCTGGTCGGGTCCAGCGGGTCGGTGACGGCGAAGTCCTTGCGTTCGATCCTGTACGCGGCGACCGTGGCGGAACCGCGGCCCTCCAGGTAATCGAACTTGCTGCCGATTTCCCATTGCTTGCCGGTGGACACGTCGAACACCTGGGTAGTGGTGTTGGGCTGTTCGACGGCGGTGCTGTATTGCACATAGACGTTGGCGGAGGGGATGAACTGATAGGTCAGGCCCACCCGGCCCGTTACCGGCTCCCAACTGCGCTTGAAGTGTCGCGGGTTGGTGGCGGTGATCGTACGATGGTTGGTCACGTCCAGATCGATGGCGTCATAGCGCAGGCCAGTCAGCAGCGAGAGCTTATCCGTCAGTCCCAGACGGTTTTCCACGAACAGTGCCTTGGTCGTCACCTGGTTGGTCTTGTCCTTGACGAAACCTGGCCGGGTACCGGGAATATCATAGAAGTGCCCCGGGTCGTAGTGGTTCGGGTCTACGGTACTTTTGCCCGGCACGTTCAACGGGCTGTTAGTGGTGCTGTTGATCTTGTACTCAAAACCGCCGGACCAAGTGGTGGCGAGGCCGAAGACGCTCGTGTCATGGCGCAGTTCGAACTGGTTGCCGTTCTGCTCGCCCTGATGCCGCACCTGATAGGCCGTCGAGCGGTTCACCGCGCTGTTGTCGGCGTTGTATTGGTAGGTCTCCAGGTTGCGGTAGTCGCGCTGGCTGTCGAGGTGGTAGAGGGTATTTTTCAGTGTGGTGCTGTCGTTGATCCGGTAGTCGATGATCGAGCGTGCCCAGATCGTGCGTTGCTCATAACGGCCGTCGGCTACGTTGTAGTTATTGAAGCGGTTGTGCTTGTCGATCTTCAGCTCACCGGCCTTGGGGTTGAGCACCGGCGTGCCCCAGTACGGGCTGTCTTCATGTTCGTCCTGATACTCCAGGGCCAGGGTGTGGGACAGGTTCGGGGTGAGGTCGCTGAGCAGGGAAAACGCCACGCTCCAGGCATCGCGCTGGTCGCGGTCGATGTAGCTGTGATTGGTGTTGCGGCTCACATCCAGGCGGGCGTAGTGCTGCACCTCGGCGCCGGGTTCGGTCAGCGCATGGTTGAGGCCGAACGCCATACCGGCGGTGTCGTAACTGCCATAGCTCAGTTGGCCCTCGATGGCCTGTTCCTCGCGGCTTGCCAGCTTGGTCACGTAGTTCAGCGAGCCACCCACTGAGCCTGCGCCGTTGATCAGGGAGGAGGGGCCGCCTACCAGTTCGACGCGGTCATAGATCCACGCATCCACCGGTCGCGCCAGGCCCGAGGCGACATTGATGCCGTTGAACATCTGGGTGATCTGGCTGCTGGTAAACCCTCGGTAGGAGACAAACCCGCCAAACCCAGGCGGCGCGCTGGCGTTGACGCCGGGCAGGGTATTGGCCGCATCACGGAAGGTCTTGGCGCCGTGGCGCTCGATATCGTTGCGGTTAGCAATGGCCACCGACGCCGGCGTTTCCCGCACGCTCAGGCCCAGGCGCGAGGCCATGCCGCTGGATTGGTCCAGGGCCAGCCCAGGCTCGGCACTTTGCTCGCCGTCAATGGTGGTTGGCGCCAACTCAAGGGCCGAGGCGCAAACAGGCAGGCAGCCGAACAGGCCCGCCAACAGGGGTAAATGTTTCATGGTTGAATCCTGAAAACTTGGCTCGAAAACAACGCACTGCTCCCCGTACTCCTTACGGAAACGAAGCGGTGCAGATCAGAACGCGCAGGGATCAGGCGAAGGCAGGTGGCGCGCGCGGATTAGCCGCAGGCCAGGTGAAGCGGGCGGGAATGTCGGCGGCGAGCACCACCGCTGCGGGCGGCGCATGGGGTTGCGGCAGGACTGCCACATTCAGGTGGGAGTTGAGCGCCGGGCCCATGCCGCCGGTAGAGCAAAGCGGGCAACCAAACGCCTTCGACAGCGTTGGCAGGCTCTCATCCGTAGAATTGCTGGGCAGGGGCGCCTGGGTACGTGGGTCCACCGTACAGAACTGGCCGCTGATGCCGTTGAGCTGCATCCCCACGATTTGCCCATGACCAATGCTGCAGGCGAACACATTGAACAGGACGCAGCAGTAGAGCGTCCAGGCAATGAGTGAGCGGTCGGCACGGGCGAGTTTCATGGGGCGGCACTTTATCATCAGCGACCGACGAAATGCCTGCAAAAAAACTCAGGGCGGCTATCCTCATGCGCACATTTTTGTGGAGCGCCGACCATGAGCTTTGTGATTGCGCGGTGGATCGTCGGGGTATTTACCTTCATCAGCATGGTGCACCTGTATTGGGCTGCGGGTGGCAAGCTCGGCAGCCTGGCCGCTATCCCGCAACTGCCCGGAGAGTTTGCCAGCGGGCCGCGACCGGCGTTCAAGCCGTCGGCTCTGGGTACTTTTCTGGTGGCGATGGGGCTGGTGGCGATTGCCTTGCTCGTGTGTCTGCGCGCCGGGCTGTATTTCTCGCCGGTGTCCCACGGGGCGTTGCAGTGGGGTATCAGCGCGATTGCCGTGCTGATGTTTGCCCGGGCGATTGGGGATTCGGAACTGGTGGGGTTTTTCAAGAAGGTCGGCGGGTCGAGGTTTGCTCGCCTGGATACCTATTTCTATTCGCCGTTGTGCCTGGTGTTGGGCGCCGGCTTGCTGGTGGTGGCGTGGAGCTGAGCCTGAGCCCACAGATACCTGGCTGACACCGCGCAATCCAAATGTGGGGGCTGGCTTGCCTGCGATGCAGACACCTCGGTCTACCAGCCAAACCGGGTTGATCCCTTCGCAGGCAAGCCAGCTCCCACCTTCAACCACGCTCGACAGGTAAGCCCGAGCGCCACCAAGCCCCTGTGGCCGCCATTTGATTCACCTCCAAGTATTTCCCAGACAAAAACACACCCCCCGGTTTTATAGCGCTTGACCTTCCCAGTATGGCAAGCCGGATAAAAACCCCACGTGTCGGTTTGTCTTGAAAATTCCAAGGAGGGTGAACGATGTGCACCAAACCAGTAAGCCTCATTACCGGGGCGTTGGCCGTAGCATTGATGCTCGGCGGATGCTCGGACAATGCGCCGCCAGCTGCAGCAGCCAAGCCACCCGGCGTGCCGGTCGCCCAGGTGGTGGCGCGTGCGGTGACGCCGTTTGTGGAGTACACCGGTTCGTTGACCGCCATCGACCAGGTTCAATTGCGCCCGCGAGTCAGTGGCTATCTGCAAAGTGTCAGCGTGCCCGAAGGGCAGTTCGTGGCCAAGGGCAGTCCACTGTTTGTGATCGATCCGCGCATGTTCCAGGCGGCAGTGAACGCAGCCAAGGCACGTCTGCGCGAGGCCGAAGCCAATGCGTTGCTGGCCCAGGCCGAGCATGGCCGTGCCGAGCAGTTATATGCCAAGAAGGTGGTGGCACGTGATCGTCTCGACACCGCCGTTGCTTCGTTGAACGCCGGCAGAGCGCAGGTGGAGGCCGCCAGGGCTGCGTTGGATACGGCCCAACTGGACCTGAGTTACACCCGCGTCACCGCGCCTATCAGCGGGCGCATCGACCGCGCATTGGTGACGGAAGGCAACTATGTGACCCGCGGGGAAACACCCCTGACCACGATTGTCTCCATCGACCCCTTGCATGTGTATTTCGATGTGGATGAACGCACCTACCTGCATTCGCTGGCGGCGACGCGGCAGCACGCAGGGTCCAAGGGCGAGCAAGCTGCCAAGGTCATGGTGGCGATGCTCAATGACACCACCTATGCACGGGCAGGGCGCGTGGACTTCCTGGCCAACTCGGCCGACCGCAAGACCGGCACGGTGCGCGTGCGTGCGGTGGTGGAGAACCCGGATGGGCGCTTGACGCCGGGGCTGTTCGCCAAGGTCAAGCTGGATACCGGCTCGGCGCAACCCCGGGTGTTGATTGCCGACCATTCCATCGGCACCGACCAGGGCCGCCGTTATGTGCTGGTTGTCGGTGAGGGCGACAAGACCGAGTACCGCCCGGTGGAACTGGGCCCGGTGGTCGACGGCCTGCGGGTCATCGAACAGGGCCTGCAACCGGGCGAGCGCATTGTCGTCAAAGGCCTGGTGCGCCCCGGCATGCAGGTAACACCACTGGCTGCCAGCATCGAGGGCAAGCCGCTTGAAGCACCGCTGGCGGTGGGGGGCGTGCAATGAGCTTCCCACGCTTTTTCATTGACCGACCGATCTTCGCCATTGTCCTGTCGGTGTTGATGATGATCGGCGGCATCGTGGCCTTCTTCCACCTGCCGTTGAGCGAATACCCGGCCGTCACGCCGCCCACCGTGCAAGTGACTGCGTCGTATCCGGGGGCCAACCCGCAGGTGATTGCCGAGACGGTGGCCGCGCCGCTGGAACAGGTGATCACCGGGGTTGAGGGCATGCTTTACATGACCTCGCAGTCGGCCACCGATGGCCGCATGATCCTGACCGCAACGTTCGCCCAGGGCACCAATGCGGACATGGCGCAAATCCAGGTGCAGAACCGTGTTTCGCGGGCTTTGCCGCGCTTGCCCGAAGAGGTGCAGCGCCTGGGCGTGGTCACGCAGAAAACCTCGCCGGACATCCTCATGGTGGTCCACCTGCTGTCCCCCGACCAACGTTATGACCCGCTCTATATCTCCAACTATGCCTACCTGCAGGTGCGCGATGAGTTGTCGCGCCTGCCGGGGATCAACGATGTGCTGGTGTGGGGCGCGGGTGAATACAGCATGCGCCTGTGGCTCGACCCGGACCTGATCGCCGCCCGTGGCTTGACCGCCGGCGATGTCATCACCGCCGTGCGCGAGCAGAACGTGCAAGTGGCGGCCGGCTCGGTCGGCCAGGCACCGGATTCCACTGCGGCGTTCCAAGTCACGGTCAATACCCTCGGGCGCCTGACGGATGAAGAGCAGTTCGGCGATATCATTATTCGCACCGGCGATAACGGCCAGGTCACGCGCTTGCGCGATGTGGCACGTATCGAGATGGGGGCCGATGCCTACGCGCTGCGCAGCCTGTTGGACGGCGAGCCTGCGGTGGCCTTGCAAATCATCCAGAGCCCGGGGGCAAACGCGCTGGATGTGGCGCAGTCGGTGCGCGATACCATGCAGCGTCTGCAAACCAACTTCCCCGAGGGGTTGGTGTCGCGGATTGCCTATGACCCCACCGTGTTTGTGCGCGCTTCGCTGGAGTCGGTGGCCATCACGCTGATGGAAGCGATCCTGCTGGTGGTGATCGTGGTGGTGGTGTTCCTGCGCAACTGGCGCGCGTCGCTGATTCCCTTGATGGCCGTGCCGGTATCGATCATCGGCACCTTTGCGGTCATGCACCTGATGGGCTTCTCCCTCAATACGTTGTCGCTGTTCGGCCTGGTGTTGTCGATCGGCATCGTGGTCGACGATGCAATCGTGGTGGTGGAGAACGTCGAGCGGCATATCGAGAACGGCGAGGAGCCGATGCAGGCTGCGCGACGGGCGATGAGCGAGGTCACCGGCCCTATCATTGCGATCACCTCGGTGCTGGCGGCCGTGTTCATTCCCACCGCGTTTCTCAGTGGCCTGCAAGGCGAGTTCTATCGGCAGTTTGCGCTGACCATCGCGATTTCCACCATCCTCTCGGCGGTCAACTCGTTGACCCTCAGCCCGGCGCTGGCCGGCCTGTTGCTGCGGCCACGGCATGCCGCTGTGGTGCATGACCCGCGCAGCCTGCGTGGTCGTGCCGCACGGCTGTTGGAGGTACTGGGCCGGCCGTTTCAGCGTGCGCCGCAAGCCTATGGCAACACTGTGCGCAAGGTCGTCGGCCGTCGTGGCGTGGCGCTGTTGGCTTACGGCGGCTTGCTCGCATTGACCTGGTTCGGCTTCAACGCGGTACCGGCCGGCTTCGTGCCGATGCAAGACAAGTACTACCTGGTCGGTATCGCCCAACTGCCGAACGCGGCCTCGTTGGAGCGTACCGATGCGGTGGTGCGGCAAATGTCGAAAATCGCCCTGGATGAGCCGGGGGTCGAGAGTGTCGTGGCGTTCCCGGGACTGTCGGTCAACGGCTTCGTCAACGTTCCGAATGCGGCGGTGATGTTCGTCATGCTTGATCCGTTCAAAGAGCGCACCTCGCCGGATATGGCGGCGGTCGCCATCGCCGGGCGTCTGCAGGCCAAGTTTGCGAGCATCCCCGACGGCTTCCTCGGCGTGTTCCCGCCGCCACCGGTGCCGGGGCTCGGGGTAACCGGGGGCTTCAAGCTGCAGGTCGAGGACCGTGGCGGCGTCGGGCTGGAGGCGCTGGTGCAGCAGACCCAGGTACTGATGACCAAAGCCACTGAGTCAGGCCAGGTAGCCGGGCTGATGACCAGCCTGGACGTCAATGCGCCGCAACTGAATGTCGACATCGACCGCACCCAGGTCAAGAGCCAGGGCGTGCGCCTGGCGGATGTGTTCGAGTCGCTGCAGGTCTATCTGGGGTCGCTGTACGTCAACGACTTCAACCGGTTTGGCCGCACCTACAAAGTCACGGCCCAGGCCGACGCGGACCATCGCATGCAGGCCGAAGCCATTGGCCGCCTGCAGGTGCGCAATGCCGCCGGGGACATGCTGCCGTTATCAGCGTTTGTCACGGTCACGCCGAGCTCCGGGCCTGACCGGGTGATTCACTACAACGGCTATCCCTCGGCGGATATCTCTGGCGGCGCGATGCCAGGGGTCAGCTCCGGGCAGGCGGTTGCGCTCATGGAGCGCCTGGCCCAGGAGGTACTGCCCGAGGGCGTGACCTATGAATGGACAGATTTGACCTACCAGCAAAAGCTCGCCGGGTCATCGGCCCTGTTTATTTTCCCGCTGTGTGTGCTGCTGGCTTATCTGATCCTTGCCGCGCAGTACAACAGTTGGCTGCTGCCGTTGGCGGTGTTGCTGATCGTGCCCATGTGCCTGCTCAGCGCAATCCTCGGCGTGTGGCTGGTGGAGGGCGACAACAACGTGTTCGTGCAGATCGGGTTGGTGGTGCTGGTGGGCCTGGCTGCGAAGAACGCCATCCTGATCGTCGAGTTTGCCCGCAGCCTTGAAGCCGAAGGCGCCAGCCCATTGGAAGCGGTGATCCACGCCTGCCAATTGCGCCTGCGCCCTATTTTGATGACGTCCCTGGCGTTTATCGCCGGCGTAGTCCCGTTGGTGTTTGCCAGTGGCGCCGGGGCCGAGATGCGCCATGCCATGGGGGTTGCGGTGTTTGCCGGGATGTTGGGCGTGACGCTGTTCGGTCTGTTCCTGACGCCCGTTTTCTATGTGGTGATGCGCAGCCTGGCGCTGCGCGTGCAGCGTCAGGGGGCGAGTCCGACGGTGCAGCTAAAGGAGAGCGCATCATGAAACAGGCGTATCCAGCTTTTCTGTTGTCGTTGACCCTGTTGGCCGGTTGCGGCTCGGTGGGGCCGGATTATTCCGCGCCAGTGCTGCCCGCTGCGCAGCGGGCGACGAGCTTCGGCGCGCCCATCGCCGGGCTTGGTCCGGGCGAGGTCGAAGTGCAGTGGTGGCAAGTGTTTGACGAGCCGGCATTGAGCCAATTGATCCAACAGGCACTGGCGGCCAACCACGACATCGGCATCGCCGCCGCACGCCTGGACGAAGCCAAGGCGCTGTTGCGCGAAAGCCGTCAAGGCTTCCTGCCCAGCGGCGGCGCCGCCCTGGGCTACGAGCACCGCCAGCGCAGCGAGGTCGAGACTCCCTTCGGCGAGCAGCGCTCTATTGAAACCACCCGTGCGGCGGTGGATGCAGCCTGGGAAATCGACTTGTTTGGGCGCGTGCGTCGCTCGGTGGAGGCGGCCCAGGCCCAGGCGGGGTCGCGTCAGGCGTTGCTGCGCAGCGTGCAAGCGAGCGTCGCGGCGACGGTCGCGGCAACCTGGTTCGAGCTACAAGGGATCGAAGCCGAACAGGCGGTGGTCGCGGATATCAGCCAGAGCCAGCGCGACAGCCTGGGCCTGGTGGGGCAGATGGTCAGCGTCGGCGCCGCCACCGAATTCGACCGGCTGCGTGCCGAGGCCTTGTTGCGCAATGTGGAGGCGGTAGCGCCTGACCTGGAGCGACGTCGCGCCAAGTCAACCAACGCGCTGGCGGTGCTGCTGGGGCAAGCGCCCCAGGGGTTCAAGCCACCGCTGGCCCGGCCTGGGCGTGAAACCTTGAACCTGCGCACGTTGCAGGTGGGAGACCCGGCCGGCTTGCTGGCGCGCCGTGCCGATATTGCCGCGGCCGAACGCACGCTGGCGGCTGCGACCGCGCAGATTGGCGTGGAAACCGCTGGCTTGTATCCGGATATCCAGGTGCAGGGTTCCATCGGTTTGCTGGCCGGAAGTCTCAGCGCCCTGGGCGATGCGGGCATGCAGTCGAACTTTATCGCGCCGGTGATTCACTGGTCACTGCTGGACACCGGGCGCGTACGAGCGCGGATTGCCGCCAGCGAGGCACGCACCCAGGCGGCATTGATCGCTTATGACCAGACCGTGTTGCGGGCCCTGCAGGAAACCGATGATGCGTTCCAGGCCAACCGTACGGCCGGCAACGCCCTGGGCTTGCGGCTGTTGGAGGCGGCCGCCAACCGTGAGGCAGCCAGCTTTGCGCGCGAGCGGTTTGCGCAAGGCGAGGGCGTGTACCTGGATGTGCTTGAGGCCGAGCGCGCGGACTTCACCAGCCGCCGGGCGTTGACGGCGGCGCGCACGGAACAGCGCTTGGCGGTGGTGGGGATCTATAAGGCGCTGGGTGGTGGGTGGGAGATCTGTGAGAGGGCGGGGCAGGCGTGCAAGGGGGCCACGGTGTTGCGCTAACGTGGACCTGTGGGAGCTGGCTTGCCTGCGAAGGCGGCCCGCCAGCCGACGCCTATCTACCCGACACCCCAACGATCCAACTGTGGGAGCTGGCTTGCTCGCGAAGGCGGCCTGGCAGTCAACACAGCTGGATTGCGTACATATCCATTCCTGCGGTAACGCCCACTTAGGGTTCCGCCCTGACGGCGGCTCACTTTTGAAAAGAGCCCAAAAGTAAGCAAAAGGCTCTTGCCCCACCACTCGGCACCTCGCTTAGGCTCGGTGTGCCCGTAATCCGCCAGTGATTTGGGGGGCCGCCGCCACGCGCCATCCATGGCGCGGGGCGGCTAAACCGGCATCCCTGCCGGTTTACCCCCCAAATCCCTGTCGAATTCCGGCCAGCGTGGTTTAACGGGGCGCTTAAGATCAAAAGCAGATCAAGAGCGGCTCGCTTCGCATCGTGGTTACCGTTGGCAGGCAAGATTTCGCGCCTGGACAGCTCTGCGTCCGTCATACTGGCAAGCATGACTTTCGACTCGCCTCTCGCCGCTTATCAACATGCCATCGCCCAGCCAGGTTTCGTCGCCGACGACGCCCAGCGCCGGGCGGTACAAGCCTTGCAAGCCTGTCACGAGGCCTTGCATCAAGGGCGTTCGTCGATTGCCGGCGTTTACCTGTGGGGCCCGGTGGGGCGTGGCAAGACCTGGTTGATGGACCAGTTCTACCAAAGCTTGCGCGTGCCTGCGCGGCGCCAGCATTTTCACCACTTCATGGCGTGGGTGCACCAGCGCTTATTCCAGCTCACGGGCACCCAGGACCCCTTGCAGGCGTTGGCCAGGGAGCTGAGCCAGGCGGTGCGCGTGCTGTGCTTCGATGAATTGTTTGTGAATGATATCGGTGACGCGATCATTCTCGGCCGCCTGTTCCAAGTGATGTTCGAAGAGGGTGTGGTGATGGTGTGCACGTCCAACCAGCCGCCCGACCAGTTGTATGCCGGTGGCTTCAACCGTGAGCGTTTCCTGCCGGGTATCGACGCGCTCAAGCAGCATATGCAGGTGGTGGCCGTGGACGGTGGCGAAGATCATCGCTTGCATCCCGGCGTGGGCATGCAGCGCTATTGGGTGAATCAGCCCGAGGCACTGGCGGCGGTGTTCCGACAGTTGAGCCAAGGCCAAACCGTGACCAGCGGGGTGGTAAGCGTAGGGTACCGCACCATCATGACGGTGCAGGCCAGTGACACCGTGCTTTGGTGTCGCTATGCCGACCTGTGTGAGCAGCCCCTGGCCGCGATGGATTTCATGCTGTTATGTGATCGCTTCCACGCCATCCTGCTAGGAAACGTCCCCAACCTCAGTGCACAGAAACGCCCGGGCCGGATTGCGCGTGGCACTGAGGACAGCGCCGAGCGCGTAGTAGCCGGGGATCGAGAGTTGCCACAGTTGTCGGTGCATGACGACAGCGTACGGCGTTTTATCGCGTTAGTGGACGAATGCTACGACCGCAAAGTGCCACTCTTTATCGACGCCGAGGTGCCGTTGCACAGCCTGTACACCGAAGGCTACCTGGAGTTTCCTTTCCGCCGCACCCTGAGCCGTCTGCAAGAGATGCAGTTGGAACGCTTCGCCACCTAGGAAAAATCGCCGCTCCAAAGCTCTTTGCACGCTTTGATGCGCGCAACCTTCGCATTTTCTGTCAGCGATTTGTCGCTTATCTCCTTCATCTACTGCCGACTCCACGCTTACAATCGCAGCTCTCAAAGGGAAACGATTCCCTGGTTGTCGCTATCGAGGAAGGAAATGGACACCCCAGACATCCTGGTGCTGCAAGCCAGCTATACCAACGCCGTGCACGCCGACGCCATTGGCCTGTTGCTCAACCATTACGCTGAAGATCCGATGGGCGGCGGCCACAGCCTGCCAGCCGATCTCTTGCAGCAGTTGCCAGCCGAACTGGCCAAGCGCCCACACGCGTTCAGTGTGCTGGCGTTCGTCGGGGGGGAGCCAGCGGGATTGGTCAATTGTTTCGAGGGCTTTTCGACCTTCGCCTGCCGGCCCTTGGTCAATGTCCATGATGTGGTGGTGAAAGAGCAGTTTCGGGGGTTGGGGTTGAGCCAGAAGATGCTGCAAAAGGTCGAGGAAATCGCCCGGCAGCGCGGTTGCTGCAAGATTACCCTCGAAGTGCTGGAAGGCAATACTCTGGCGCAGGCGGCGTACCGCAAGTTTGGTTTTGACGACTCAGTGTTTGATCCGGCCCATGGGCGGATGTTGTTCTGGAATAAACCGTTGTAATAAATAACCGGCAAAAAAAAGGCGCCATTAAATGGCGCCCAATAAACCTTTGCCAACGGAGCAGAATGGCGCAGGGTGCTACGGATTAAGTAAGCATTAACTCAGCTGTTCGGTTGCGCCTGTTCAACCGTGTCGGCCTTGACCGACTTGCCATCGGCGCTGGCAACTTGTTGCTCAGCCTTGCCGTGGGTTTTTTCCTGAATGAAGCTGAAGTTGTTGTAGAACTCCTTGGAGCGCTCTGCGCCGCCCTCTGCAAAGGCAGCGGCAGAGGTCAGGGTCATCAGGCTGGCCAGCATCAAGGTCGAGAGTTTCATAGTGGTATCCCCATTAAAGTGATAGGTGTCTGGTCGCTTCGTGATCAGATCATGGGGCGACTATGGCGTTATCTTATTAAGTGGGAATTAACGGGAGATGCCGTTGAAGTTAACAGTTTTGTTAACTTCAATGTGCGAGGCTATAACTTCCAATCCAACGCCAGCGTGACGGAACGCGGCTCGCCCCAATACACCCCGTTATAAAAACCCACGCGCTCGTAATATTTCTTATCAAAGAGATTATTCACGTTGACCGACGCCGAAACCTGTTCGTCGAACTGGTAGCGCGACATCAGGTTGACCACGGTGTAGCCCTGTTGCGTGATTTTCGCCCGGGTGGTTATTGGCCGGCCTTCGCTGTTGCGCTGCCCGGTCGGGCGGTTGCTGAAGTCGTAGGTTTCGCTCTGCCAGTTCACGGCGCCGCCCACCGTCAGTTTGCGCCAGGCGCCCGGCAGGCGATAGGCGCTGGAGATCTTCACCAGGTTCAAGGGTTGGCTGGTGTTGTTGCGTTTGTCAGAGCCATTGACCGAATGGGTGTAGGTGTAGCCGGCGGACAGGTTCCAGTCCGGCGTGATTTCACCGGCGGCTTCCAGCTCGAAGCCGTTGACCTTGTTACCTTTGCCGCCGGATTTGTAGTACTCCTCTCCCGTGACTGGGTTGGGCGGGACTGAGTCATCCCGCTCGGCGACGTTGTCCTGGGTACTCCAGAAGTACGCGGCGGCCAGGTTCAAACGCTCGTTCAGCACACTGCCCTTGAGGCCCACTTCGTAGTTACTGCCGACCACGGGCTCCAGGTACTTCTTGTTGGCATCACGGTAGTCCTGGGGTTTGAAGATGTCGGTATAGCTGGCGTAGACGGTGTACTGCGGCGTGATGTCGTAGAGCAGGCCGGCGTAGGGCGTCCACATATCATTGTGGGTCTGGCTGGTTTTGCCCGAAGCGGTCAGTTGGTCGTTGGCATCGTATTTGGGCTCTGCGCTTTCCAGCTCCCAACTGCCGTAACGGCTGCCCAGTACGGCGTGCAAGCGGTCCGTGAGGCTCAGCCTTGTGGCCAGGTAACCGGCTTTCTGTTGTTTCTTGCTGTGCTCGCCTTTCAGATCGGTCACCTGGTCGGTGAACTTGCTGATGCCGCCCATGTGCTTCCAGTCCTGAATGGGGTAGTAGCTGGCTGGCAGGTCGCTGCGCATGAAGGGCGAGACATCCCGTTGTGCGGCTTCGCCATAGCCCATCATCAGCGCGTGTTCGCGGCCCAGCAGCGTGTAGCTGCCGGCCAGGTTGAGGTCGATGGCCTCCATGCGCGAAGTGCCGCGCATATGGCTGGCCCAAGCCGTCATGCCGCTGCGGTCGGGGTTGGGGAAACCGGCGCCGCCGTAATACACCTTGCCATCGGTGTCGCTCTGGCGATGGGTATAGGCGGCCTTCAGGTGCCAGTCGCCGCCGAGCCGATGGTCGAGGGTGGCGAAGGTGGTCTTGTCGGTCAGCGGCCAGGAACTCCAGTGCGCCGCCATGTTGGTGGAGTGGGGTAGCCTGGCCTTGCCGCCCTGGCTGTTCCAGTAGGGCACGGTGCCCCAAGACGTGCCTTGCACCTGTTTGTCCTGGTAATCAAAGCCTGCGGCCAGCACGGTATCGTCGGAAAGGTCAGCCTCGAGAATGCCGTAGCCCACCGCCCGCTGCAGCCCATAGTTGTCACGAAAAGACTTGCTGTCGCGGTAAGCCAGCACGCTACGCCCGCGCAGTTTGCCGTCGAACGCCAGCGGGCCGCCCACGTCAACGTAGCTGTAGTAGTTGTCATGGCTGGCGCCACTGATGCCGGTCTTGGCCTGCCACTGGGCGGTAGGGCGCTTGCGCACCATGTTGACGGTGGCCGAAGGGTCGCCTGCGCCCGTGGTCAGGCCCGTCGCGCCGCGCACTACTTCGATGCGGTCGTAGATGATGGTGTCGGCGTCGGTCTTCATGTAGCCGAAAGTGTTGAGCATCCCGTCAACCTGGAAGTTGCTGATGCCATAGCCTCGGGCGGAGTAGTAGACACGATCGGAGTCGTAATGCTGAACGTTGACGCCCGTGGTCTGGCGCAACACATCCGTCAGGGTATTGAGATTGAAGTCGTCCATCTGCTGGCGTGTGATCACCGAGATCGATTGCGGGGTTTCCTTGACGGAGAGGTTCAGCCGCGTGGCGGTGCTCATCGAGCCAGTAGTGTAGGCGCCGGTGTGCTCGGTGGTGGCGCCCAGGCCGTCGGCGCTGATGGTGGTCGCGCCCAGTTCCAGGGCTTTGGCGGGGGCTGTATCGGGGGCGGGGTCGGCCCGCGAATCCGGGCTCAGCGCCAGGCTGAACAGGCCGAGGGTGAAGGTCATGGAACGGGTGAAGGGCGCAAACATCGCTGCAGACTCCTTGTCGTCTTTGATACCTCCCCAGGCGGGGAGGGCTTGGTTCAAAGACGAAAGGAACTGCGGAACTTTAGGCTCAAACGAGAATGATTGTTATCTTTCTGTTACAAGGCCCTGGCTTACTTGGCCACCACTTCGGCGCCGTCGGCCTTCTTGGGCTTGATCAGGCTGAAGTCGATCAGTGCCTTCTGCTTGGTCTCGTAAGGGTTGCCGATCAACAGGGGGCGTGGCTTGAAGCTGTCGCTCACCAGGCTCTTGCTGTGGTCCAGCTCATCGAAACTCAAGCCTGCCATGTCGGCCCAGGTGTGGATCAACTGCGAACTGCTGTAAGGCCGCTGCAAGTCGCCGGCGAAGCTCCAGTCGTGACTTTCGCGCCATTTTGGCGAGGCGTAGGCCATGAACGGGATGGTGTACATCGGCGCGGTCGGCTTGCCTTCGTTACGGCCCAAAGTGTCGTGGCCGGCCGAGTCGAACACGTCTTCGCCGTGGTCCGAGAGGTACAGCAAAAAACCGTTGGGGTCGGTCTTTGCGTAGTCCTTGATCAGGCTGGAGACTACGAAGTCGTTGTACAGCACCGCGTTGTCATAGCTGTTATAGGTCGGCAACTGCGCATCGCTGACACCCGCCGGCACGCCCTGGCGGTCGGTGAACTTGTCGAAGGTCTGCGGGTAGCGGTACTGGTAGCTCATGTGGGTGCCCAGCAGGTGCACCACGATGAACTTGCGTTCGGCGGTATCGGCCAGGGCCTTGGAAAACGGCGCCAGTACATCGCCGTCGTACTGACGGGCGTTCTGGTTGCGGTTGTTGTTCAGGTACACCTGCTCGTCGGCCTGTTCGGAAAAGGTCGTGAGCATGGTGTTGCGTTTGGTCATGGTCTGCTGGTTGGTGATCCAGAAGGTCTTGTAGCCAGCCTGTTTCATCACGCTGACAATCGACGGTGTCTTGAGGTACAGGTCCGGGTTTTCTTCGTCAGCGAAGGTCAGCACCTGTTGCAGCGCTTCAATGGTGTAGGGGCGCGGGGTGATGACGTTATCGAACACGGCCAGTTGGTCGCGCAGCTTGTCCAGCTCCGGCGTGGTGTTGCGCGGGTAGCCGTAGAGGCTCATGCGCTGGCGGTTGGTCGACTCGCCGATGACCAAGACAAGTGTGGACGGCTGGCCGGCCATGCTGTCCTTGAGGTTGTTCAAGGGCGGGATCTTGCTTGCACTGGTGAGCATGCCTTGCATGTTGTCCAACTGCTCGGTGTAGCGACGATAGGCGACGATCATCTGCCAAGGCACGGCAGGCTCGATGCGGGTTTCGAAACGATCGATGGCCAATTCCATGGTTTCGCTGGTGGCGATCTGCTTGACCAGTGGGTAGCCCACCACCGCCAGGACGATGGCAATGGCTGCCACGATGGACTGGCCGCGAGGCAGATACACCGGGCGCAAGCGCGTCCACAGGAAGATGGCGAAGGCGGTGTGGGCAATGAACGCCAGCACGATCCACCAGGCAAAGTATTGGGTGGCGTATTCGCCGGCTTCAGAGATGTTCGACTCGAACATGATGAAGATGACGCTCTGGGAGAATTCCTGCTGGTAAATGAAGAAATAACCCAGGCTCGCCATGGAGCAAGCCCACAGCACCACGCCGATCAAGGCGGCGAGCAGGCGCGTACGACGCGGGAACAGCAGCATCGGCGCCAGCCACAGCGCACTCATGAAGAAGGCCTGGCGGAAGCCACTGAAGCCGGAGGTGCCGGTCAGTTGGATAAGAAGTTGGGTAATACCCGAGAAATACCAGAAAAACAGGAATAACCAGCCAAGGCCGGCCCAATCAAAGCCTTTCGCAGTCGTCGTGCTGCGTTTGAACATCGCCATCCAGCGCCCCATCAGAAAAAGATTGTCGCGCGCAGGCGCGCAACATCGGGCCGCCCAGGAAGTGAGCGGCATCGCGGAACGGGAGTATCAAGAGGGGAATGTGAAAACTTTGTGAGTTTTCTGTAGGTATTGCCTTACAACGCGTTCGGCCAAGACTTCAGCACAGGACTGGCTTGGCATCTGACGGCTGATCGAGCTGGGCTTGAAGGTGCAAGCGCAGGCGCAGGACTTCCTGTTGCAACTGATCGCGCTCGTCTTTCAACTGGCGCAGTTCATCGCGACGGAGGGTGACGTAGAGGGTCTGTGGCGGACGGGTCATCTGTGCTGTGCTCATTGCTTACCTCGCAAATAGCCGGTAGATCGCGGTGCCAAAACTGGTTTCTGGCAACAGTCGGAAGCAAGTTTGAATTCTTTTTCGCAGCAAGGGAACTTTTTTATTTTTGGTGGTCGTGTGACTTTTGCCGGGGTGATGGTGAAACGATGGCAACTTTTTTGCCATGAAACTACACGGATCCGCTCTGGACTAACCCTCATTAGCCTCATTGCGCTATAAACTATGTCACACATTTTTTAGAAGTTAGGAGCATCAGCACATGCAACTGGGGATTATCGGACTAGGCCGCATGGGCGGTAACATTGCGCGGCGCCTGATGCTCAATGGGCATACCACCGTTGTATACGACCGTAACGAAGCCTTCGTCAAAGCCTTGAGCGAGGAGGGCGCCACCGGCGTCGCCGACTTGAAAGCGCTGGTGGCCGGCCTGCAAAAGCCCCGTGCTGTCTGGGTCATGTTGCCGGCGGGCGCGCCCACTGAAGACACTATCAACGCACTGAGCGAACTGCTGGAAGACGGCGATGTGATCATCGACGGCGGCAACACCAACTACAAGGACGACGTGCGTCGCGGCAAGGCCCTGGCTGAAAAGGGCCTGCACTATGTGGACGTGGGCACCTCGGGCGGCGTCTGGGGCCTGGAACGTGGCTATTGCATGATGATCGGTGGCGACACCGAGACCGTGAATCGCCTCGACCCGATCTTCAAAAGCCTCGCGCCGGGCCTGGGTAACATTCCGCGCACCAAGGACCGTTCGGCCTCTGCCGACCCACGTGCCGAGCAGGGCTACATTCACGCCGGCCCAGCGGGTTCCGGGCACTTCGTCAAGATGATCCACAACGGCATCGAGTACGGGATGATGCAGGCGTTTGCCGAAGGTTTTGACATCCTCAAGACCAAGAACTCGGAAAACCTGCCGGAAGACCAGCGCTTTGACCTCAACGTTGGCGACATCGCCGAAGTCTGGCGTCGTGGCAGCGTGGTGTCGTCCTGGCTGTTGGACCTGACCGCCGACGCCCTGGCCACCGACCCGAAACTCGACGGCTACTCGGGCTCCGTGGCCGACAGCGGTGAAGGCCGTTGGACCATCGAAGCAGCCATGGAGCAGGCGGTGCCGGTTCCGGTGTTGTCGACCTCGCTGTTCGCGCGTTTCCGTTCCCGCCAGCAGAGCACCTACGGTGACAAAATGCTGTCTGCCATGCGCTTCGGCTTTGGCGGCCATGTGGAGACTTCCAAAAAATGACCGCCAACGGCAAGAAACCCAAGGCCGAACCTGCTCCACCCACCACATTGTTTCTGTTTGGCGCCCATGGCGACCTGGTCAAGCGCTTGCTCATGCCGGCGCTGTACAACCTCAGCCGTGACGGGTTGCTCGGTGATGGCCTGCGTATCGTCGGCGTTGATCACAACGCCATCAGCGATGCGGACTTTGCCAAGAAACTCGAGGACTTCATTCGTACCGAAGCCTCCAGCAAAGTCAGGGGCAATGCCGAGAACGCCCTCGACCCCGCGTTGTGGGCGCAACTGGCCAAGGGCATCAGCTACGTCGAGGGCGATTTCCTCGACGACAGCACCTATGCCGATATCGCCAGCAAGATCGCTGACAGCGGCACCGGCAATGCGGTGTTCTATCTCGCCACTGCACCGCGCTTCTTCAGTGAAGTGGTGCAGCGCCTGGGCAGTGCCGGTTTGTTGAATGAAACGGACGAGGGCTTTCGGCGCGTGGTTATCGAGAAGCCGTTCGGCTCCGACCTGGCCACCGCCGAGGCGCTCAACGCCTGCCTGCTCAAAGTGATGAGCGAGAAGCAGATCTACCGCATTGACCATTACCTGGGCAAGGAGACGGTGCAGAACATCCTGGTCAGCCGTTTCTCCAACGTGCTGTTCGAAGCGTTCTGGAACAACCACTACATCGATCACGTGCAAATTACTGCCGCTGAAACCGTCGGCGTTGAAACCCGGGGCAACTTCTTCGAGAAGACCGGCACACTGCGGGACATGGTGCCCAACCATCTGTTCCAACTGCTGGCAATGGTCGCCATGGAGCCGCCGGCAGCCTTTGGTGCCGACGCGGTTAGGGGTGAGAAGGCCAAAGTGGTCGGTGCGATCCGCCCCTGGTCGCTGGAAGATGCGCGGGCCAACTCCGTGCGCGGCCAATACACCGCCGGAGAAATCGCCGGCAAGCCATTGCCCGGCTATCGCGAAGAAGCCAACGTCGCGCCGGACAGCAGCACCGAGACGTTCGTCGCGCTAAAAGTGATGATTGATAACTGGCGTTGGGTCGGTGTGCCGTTTTACCTGCGTACCGGCAAGCGCATGAGCATCCGCGACACCGAGATCGTGATCTGCTTCAAGCAGGCGCCTTATGCACAATTTCGCGATACCGAAGTCGATGAACTCAAGCCCACTTACCTGAAAATCCAGATCCAGCCTAACGAAGGCATGTGGTTCGACCTGTTGGCCAAGCAGCCTGGGCCGACCCTGGAGATGGCCAATATCGAATTGGGCTTTGACTACAAGGACTTCTTCGAGATGCAGCCGTCGACGGGTTACGAAACCCTGATCTACGACTGCATGACCGGCGATCAGACCCTGTTCCAGCGCGCCGACAACATCGAGAACGGTTGGCGTGCGGTGCAGCCGTTCCTGGATGCGTGGAAGCAAGATGATGGTATCCAGGCCTACAAGGCCGGTGAAGATGGCCCAGCGGCGGCCGATGCCTTGCTGGCCCGCGATGGCCGCGCCTGGCATAGCCTCGGATGAGTGACGTGACGATTCATCCCATCCGGTTTGTCCTCAGTGATGTGGACGGGACGCTATTGCATCCCGACCACAGCCTCAGCCAACGCACCGCCGATGCCATTCGCGCTATGCGCGAGGCTGGGGTGATTTTCAGCCTGGCCAGCGGGCGTCCGCCCAAGGCCATGCGGCATTTGATCGAGACCTTTGGCATCGATGTGCCGGTGGCTGGCTTTAATGGCGGTACGTTGGTCAACCCGGATGGCAGCATCCTGGTTGCTCATCATCTGCCGGCGGAAGCTGCACTCATCACCCTGGCGCTGTTTTCCGCCGAGCCGGACGTGGAAGTCTGGGTGTTTGCCGATGGCGACTGGCTGCGCCGTGATCCGCCCGGGCCCATGGTGCAGCGCGAAGCCGATGGCTTGGGCTATGGGCCGGTAGTGGTGGAGAGTTTCGAGCCTTACCTGGACAGGGTCGACAAGATCGTCGCCGCCAGCAACAACACCCAGTTGTTGGTGGAGCTGGAAGCGCAATTGCAGCCGAAAGTGCAGGGGTTGGCCCAGGTGTCGCGTTCGCAGCCGGTGTATCTGGACGTGACCGCGATGCTGGCCAACAAAGGCGAAGCCTTGAAAACCCTGGCTGAACACCTGGGCGTACCGCTTGCACAAACGGCTGCGATTGGAGACGGTGGCAATGACCCGGCGATGTTTCATGTGGCGGGGTTGTCGATCGCCATGGGCCAGGCCGAAGAAACCGTCAAGCGCCAGGCCAATGTGGTCACGGGCAGCAATGTCGAAGACGGCGCTGCCGAGGCGTTCGAACGCTTTATTCTCGCCGCACGTTAAGCGTGCAAGTATGACTGTACAACTTCCAGCTCAAGTTTTACTTGGGCTGGAAGTTGCTGCATTGCATTACTTTGGCATCGCCCAGTGTTGCAACTGGTGGCCATCTTTATCGAGCTCGGCACGGGCCTGCAATAGCAGGTTTTCAAGTTGGGCCGGGTCGGTATAGGCAGTCGACGGCAACTGTTTGCTGCCGATACGGGTGTTGGTGCGGTCGATGACGCTCAGGCTGAGGGCGCCAACGCCATCGTGCCAGGCCACGCATTGAAAAGGCTGGAAGGCACGGTCTGCAATCAAAAGAGCTTCGTTGATGCGCAGCGGAGCGTTCATTTGGGTCTTCTCTCTGTATGCCCATTCAAGTGAGTACCGGCGGTTGGGCGGACCGTGCGGTGGGTTACTTGTACTGATGCACGATGGTGGGGTGCGGGTCACATGCTAGGGCAAGAAATTTTAACGTTCCCTGATTGACGTCATGTAAGCGGCTGTTTTGAAAGCGCAATAAACCTTTGACTGGCGAGCAACTTCTGGCGCGCTACGAAACAGGCATGGCTTTTTGCCCACGCTTATAGCGAAAGGGTACAAGGTAAGCGTCAAGATCTTGCTAGGGTTACCAACAGTCGACACAAACTCTTGTTTCTAAATAACTTTAACAATATTGGCGCCAAGGAACAGTCATGGTTGCGACACCCGCCCAACGCCGCTTACTGGTGGTCGACCCCTGTGACGATTGCCACGGGTTATTACCCGGCTTACGCACCGCCGGCTGGGAAGTGGACAGCTGTGCCTTGGAGGCGGTAGGTGAGCGCTCCTGCGATGTGGGCCTGCTGCGTTTGCAACGCGATCACCTGGAACGCCCTGAAGCAGTCAAGGAGTTGATTGGTCGCAGCGGCACCGAGTGGATCGCCGTGCTCAGCCAGGATGTACTGCGTTTGCAGAACGTCGGCGATTTTGTCTGCGAATGGTTTTTCGACTTTCACACCTTGCCCTTCGATGTATCCCGGGTGCAGGTGACCCTGGGCCGTGCGTTCGGCATGGCGCGCCTGCGTGGCAAGGGCTACGCCCCGGTGGATGAGCCCCATGAATTGCTGGGCGAAAGCCGTCCCATCCGAGAGTTGCGCAAGTTGTTGTCCAAGTTGGCGCCTACTGAGTCCCCGGTGTTGATCCGCGGTGACAGCGGTACGGGCAAAGAGTTAGTGGCCAAGACTTTGCACCGCCAATCCCAGCGGCACGCCAAGCCGTTTGTCGCGATCAATTGCGGCGCCATCCCTGAACACCTGATCCAGTCCGAGTTGTTCGGCCACGAAAAAGGCGCGTTCACCGGCGCCCACCAGCGCAAGATCGGACGTATTGAAGCGGCCAACGGCGGCACCCTGTTCCTCGATGAAATTGGCGATCTGCCGATGGAGCTGCAAGCCAACCTGTTGCGCTTTCTTCAGGAAAAACACATCGAACGCGTTGGCGGCAGCCAGCCGATCCCGGTGGATGTACGCGTGTTGGCTGCCACCCACGTCAACCTCGAGGCCGCGGTGGAGAAGGGCGCTTTTCGCGAAGACCTGTATTACCGCCTGAATGTGCTGCAAGTGGTCACCGCGCCGTTGCGCGAACGCCATGGCGACGTGGCGATGCTGGCCAACCACTTTTCACGTTTCTACAGCCAGGAAACCGGACGGCGCCCGCGCAGTTTCAGCGAAGAGGCTTTGGTGGCGATGGGGCAACACCCGTGGCCGGGCAATGTGCGTGAACTGGCCAACCGCGTGCGGCGCGGCCTGGTGCTGGCCGAAGGGCGGCAGATCGAAGCGGTTGACCTGGGGCTGCAAGGCCAGCAAGTCATTTCGGCGCCGATGGCGACATTGGAAGACTACAAGCACCGTGCCGAACGTCAGGCGCTGTGCGATGTGCTCAACCGGCACAGCGACAACCTCAGTGTCGCGGCCCGCGTGCTGGGGATTTCCCGGCCGACGTTCTACCGGTTGCTGCACAAACACCAGATCCGCTAGGGCGGGTAAACCTAATGTGGGAACTGGCTTGCCTGCGAAGGCGGTGGTTCAGCTAGAGATTCAGTGACTGACACTCCGCTTTCGCGGGCAAGCCCGCTCCTACAGGTGATCTGTGCCAGGCGTTGATTCTGTGGGCAATACAGGGCCAATGTGGGAGCTGGCTTGCCTGGGAAAGCGGTGGTTCAGTTAGAGATTCAGTGACTGACACACCGCCTTCGCGGGCAAGCCCGCTCCCACAGGTGATCTGTGCCAGGCGTTGATTCTGTGGGCAATACAGGGCCAATGTGGGAGCTGGCTTGCCTGCGAAGGCGGGAGTGCAGTCACCGATGCAGCAACTGACATACCGCCCGCAGGCAAACCAATCAGAAGTAATACGGGAATTTCAGGCTGAACGTAAAGTCCGGTGCATCATCGGTCATCCCAATCGCCAGGTTCGGCACGATGGTCAGGTTATCCGAGGCGGCAATCGTCATACCCACGTTGAAGTAGCCCGCGTTGGCATCGCTGGACACCACCGATTGCCAGTCGCCGCCATCCGGCTTGAGTTTGCTCTTGCGCTGCACCAGGTCGGAAACCGAGAACGACATGCTCATCTTCTCGTTCAGGGCAAAGGCGACGCCGACCCCGAATTGGAAGCTGTCGCCCAGGCGCACCTTGCCTCCCACCTTCTGATTGACTTGACTGCTGATGTCATCGAACGAGTCTTCAAAGTTGTGGGTGTACGACAACGAACCGAACAGCACGGCCGGGTCGAAGGTCTTGACCAGGGAAATGCCCGGTGTGACCGACCAGACCCCGTTGCCCGTGGGCAGGCTTTCGGGCACGTAGAGGTTGTCGTTGTTCGGTTGCTGGACCAGTTTGATACCAAAAGGCTCCTTGCCCGTCGGTGCCTTGACGCGCACGGATACCACCGCGTCCGGCAAGGTCGAGGTTTCGTCGAGGAACTTGTACGCCACGCCAAAGTTGACATCGCCGATGGTCGGGTCACGGGTCACGGAACCTTCGGAGGTGGCGGTGGCGTCGTTGCCGGCGCCGCCCGACTGGTAGGTGGACTCGCGGTACACCACCGGCACGTTCAGGTCGAACTGCCAGCGGTTGTCGACGTTGTAGCGCCCGGTAAGGTCCAGGGTCCAGCTGTCGGATTTGATCCGGTCCAGGTTGATGTTGCCGAGAAAAATCGAGTCCAGCGCCAGGAAACCATTGAGCGTCAACTGGCGCGCGTCATAACGGGCATAGGTGATGCCGGTTTCCACGCTGAACTTGCCATTGCCGAAAAAGCCGCTGGCCTCGTTGTACAGGTTGCTCACACTTTGCGCAGGGGCCGAGTCGTCCTTGAGGGACTGGCCGTAGGAGCTGCCACCCCCGCCAGCGCCACCGGATGCCGCGGCTGCGCCCGTACCACTAGCCGCGACAGTGTTAGCGCCGTTCTTGAAGTCAGCCGGTGATTTGGCCAGGCGTCTGGGGGCGGGCGTTGCCGGTTGGTCCTCGACCTGGCGCACACGCTGCTCCAGCACAGCCAAGGCTTTTTGCTGCACGTCGTAGCGTTGCTTGAGTTCCAGGAGTTCCTTCTTCAGGGTTTCGATGTCAGCGTCTGGCGCGGCATACAGCACGGATGCGGGCAAGAGCGTACTCAAACAAACCACCGCACGTAGCGATAACGATCGATGCATGAAATAAGCCGTCCTTTTCTAATGCGTAAGTGTCGAGGGTCAGCGTAGTTCAATAACCGAGCGTGCGTAGGCCTTTGAGTTGATCCAGATTGCAGTTCAACGCGGCGTTGTTCAGCCCGTTATTGTTCATCACGACATTGATCTGGGTGATGTTTCTGACAAGGTTGCTATCGCCGGTCAATACCGTGCCCTGCAGCACATTCCCCGCGCCGATCTGTTGCAGGCTGTTGCCCTGGTTGTGATTGGCCTGGATGGCCATCTGCACGCCGCCACTGTTGGCCGATACGCTGACACGGCCCGCGGCGCTGTCCCCGGTCACTGTGCCGCCCGCCACCAGCACCTGGCCGGACTGCAGGTTATTGGCGGGGCTAACCCCATTTTCGACGTTGATGCCCACATTGTTGTAGGCGGCGTTGCCATCGCCGGCGGCGCGTACACTTTGGGTCACGCCCTGGCCGCTGCCGAGGCCGGCACCACCGACCACATTTCCGGTGCCCGTGTTGGGGCGCGTGCCTGTACCGGTCGAGCCGGTGGTTTGCACGTAGAACTGTGGGGTAATGGTGGTCTTGTCGATGTGCATGTTGGCCGTGCCCGTGATGTTGTCACCGACGGCATTGGTCCAGGTGCTGCTCATGACAATGCCAAAGCTGATGATGCGCCCCGGCATCACGTAACGGCCACGCAGCTCGGCCATTTCGGCGTCCTTGAGTTCGATGGGTTTGAACCCCGAGGACGCATAAGCAGGCATTGAGGCGGCCAGACACAAGACCGTCAGCCAACGGGAAGTGTTCATCTGCTGCTCCTGGGGCGTCCTGCCCCTTATTGCGCTTCTAGAAGAAGTCGCTCTGGATAAAACCGAAATCCATCAGCTCGGCATCGCCCACAGGCCGGAACTCATTCATCTGGCTCTTGGCGGTCAGCGGCAGGGGCGGGTCGAGCAAGACGTTGGCCTTGTCGTAACCCTCGCCCAGTACGGCGAAGACAATGCCATTCCAGCCTTTGACGAAATCGTCATGGGAATAGCGCTTGTGGCCCAATACGGGGTCACCGATGTACACCCAGTCCTTGTCGGCCCGTTGCAACACCACGAAGTGCTTGTAGCCGCGGATTTCCAGCAGCACCACCACGGGGATTTTCACGGTCAGCAGGGTCTCGGGCGCGATCTTGTAGCCCCGGGCACGCATGCCGATGCTTTCGAGGTAGCGCTTCATGTCCAGCATGGAAAAGCCCTGGGTTCGTACCAGATCCTGGTCGGCAGTGACCAGCATGCCTTTGATGATGTGTGCTTCGTCGACGTCCAGCCAATAGGCCTGGCGCAGGATGGTGGCGAGTGCCGCGGCACCGCAGCTGAAATCGGTTTTCTGTTCCACCAGATTGGCGAACCGGCGCTCGCGAATGCTCTCCACCTTCTTGAAAATCACCGCACCGCCGGGCATGGCGGAGATTGCCATGGTGCCTGCCCAGGTCGTGCCGGTGAGTAACATCAGGAGGGTGAGGGTCGCGATACGCATGATCGAATGACCTGTTGGACACTGGAATAAAAAGGGCCTTGTCGCCAAGGCCCCGTTGGATCAGAAGCGCACGCCGCTGGCGCAGACGCTGCAACCTTGGCCGATCGACAGGCTGTTGCTGCCTTGGTTGCCCGCACCGGATTGCAGGTTGACACCTACGTTGCCGGAGTTGCGGTTAACCGAGTTGTCGAGGCTTGCGTTGTTGGACACGTACTGAGGCTTGCCATAACCATGGCTGCTGGCGGCCGTGTTCAGGTAGCTGTTGTTGAGCGAGTTCTGCTCGGTGTTGGAGGCCGCTGCGATGTTCTTGCCGTCAGCGGTGGTGATGGCCAGGTTGTTTTTACCCTGGTTGCCCTGGCCGGCCTGGCCGTTGTAACCCACGTTGCCGGAGTTGCCGGTGATGGAGCCGTCCAGAGAGGCGTTATTTTGCGTGCCTTTGTTGACGAAGTTGTTATGCGAGCTGCCTTGGTCGACATCAATCACGGCAAACACGGTGGCGAAGTCGCCTTTGGCACTGGAGATGGCGCCGGCGTTGTCAGCCTGGTTTCCGGAACCTGATTGTGCGTTGACCCCGACATTACCGCTGTTGCTATTTACCGAGTTGTCGGCTGATGCATTGTTCTCGGTGTTGGTGTCATCGAATTTGTTGTGTTCGCTTTTTTGCACATCGGTGACGACAGCGGCCACGGTACCGGTGGGTTGTGGGGTTGGATGCCAGCCACCCGCTTGAGCAGCAGCAGCCATGAGTGCGGCGAGAGCGAAAACCATTGGTTTCAGAGCCATTTGAGGTTTCATGGTGTTTCTCCTTGCTTCTAATTAGTTGGTTAAGTGTTGGTACGGTCTAACGAACGTCTACCAAGCGATTACTTGATAGTGATGCCCAGGGTGTTAGCCACTCGGTTCCCCACCCCGGCACTCTGGTTCACCTGTGTTACTCCTCGGCTGCCGGTGAAGGCCTGGTCGCTGGTCACGACCTGGCGGCTGCCAGTGGTGGGGGTGAGCCCTGAGTCGGTTGCCAGCGTCGTCGTGTTCTGTTGCAACAGGACGCTGTCATCGATGCTCTGCGGGCCAGGGTTGAGGCTGATCCGCACTGCGTTGATGGATTGATTATTGGCCCCGGCAGACTGGTTGATGCCCAGCACACCGTTGCCACTGCTGAATGAGTTGCCCTGGATCGCGGCCTTGGCGTTCAGGGACGGGTCGACCTTGCCGTCGACGCGCTGGATGTCGAGGTTGGTGGCCTGGCCACCGAGCGCGATGGCGCGGCTGTTGGACATTTGCTGCCCCGTGCCGGCGGCCTGGTTGATCGACAGCACACCGTCGTACTGCTGGCCGCTGTGGTTGATCACCGCGCTGTTATCGGCCATTGCCGAGGCGCTGCCCAGCAGGGCGAATATCAACAGGGCGCGCTTCATCACTTGCCCCCCATCATGCTGCCGAGGTTGTTGAGCGGCGCCATGCCACGCTGGACCGAGTCGCTGATCTGCCCGCCCATGCTGCCGCCGCTGCCCGCACCGTGGCCGGCCGCTGCGCCAGCGCCAAGTGTCGACATGCTGTTTTGGGTGGCACCCAGGCCCGACAAGCTGCCATTGGGCTGAAGGGAGCGGGCGAGGCTGGAACCACTGCTGATGCCGCCGATGTCTCTGTCACTGAGTTCGCCGGTCAGGGCGCTGTTGATCTCTTTGCTGGGGTTGGCGTTGGCGGTATTGGGGTAGGGGTCGGGCAGGGAGGTGCGCCCGTACATGTGGCCCTGCACCGTACGCCCGGTCACGATCACACCGTCACCCGCCTGGCTCGTCAGGCTGACACCTGCACTGAGCACGCAACCGATCAGCAGTACGTTTATCGACGAGGTGTGTGTGAGTGTGTTCACGGCGGCAGTCCTTATTCTTAACGCTGACCCTAAACAGCGTTGTCAGGGAAAGAGCAGAAGGCGTGCCGCTTTTTATTAGATGTTGATATTCAAGGGGTTGGGATTAAGTCGGGGCAAAGTGATGGCAACTCTGTTTCAGGGTTGAAACAGTCCTGAGCGCTTGAGATATGCCTGTGCTCGCCTCACGCCGTCTCAGCCATGTAACACTGCCTGTGACAGAACCATGAATCCGCACACGG
Source organism: Pseudomonas sp. GW823-FHT02F05 (assembly GCF_058797315.1). Classification (NCBI taxonomy): domain Bacteria; kingdom Pseudomonadati; phylum Pseudomonadota; class Gammaproteobacteria; order Pseudomonadales; family Pseudomonadaceae; genus Pseudomonas; species Pseudomonas sp. GW823-FHT02F05. The sequence continues at coordinate 410,401 of NZ_JBXAJM010000002.1, read as the reverse complement.
CGGGCGATGCAGGTGAGGGAGGTGTTTCAAAAATGGACACCCGCGGCCCGAACGTACCGCTTCGTGCGAGCGGGCTCAGCCCTTGGGGGTTTTACGCGGAATGGAATTGAGCACAGGGTTGCCGTCCTGGTTTTGGGTCAGGTAAACCGGCAACACCTTGGGCAGGGAGGGCACGAGGTTGTTGACCTCGTTGATGTTATAGATACCGCCGACGCGAATCGCACCGGTACTGGCGTCTGCGAGCATCACCGGCTTTTTCAGGTAGCGGTTGATCAGGGGCAAGGCGTCCGTGAGGGTCAGGTTGTCGAGCACCAGCTTGCCCTGGCGCCATGCCAGCGCGGTGTCATCGGGGTGGATAGCGGCGACCTGTGGGGTGGCGTCACCCTGGCGGAAACTGGCTTGCATGCCTGGGCTAAGCGGCACACTGGCATGCTCGCCGTCGCTGGAGATCTGCACCGAGCCCTCCAGTAACATCACCCGCACCTGATCTTCATATTCCCAGACATTGAACTGCGTGCCGGTCACTCGCACCTGGCCTTCGCCGGCCCGCACGATAAACGGGTGGTTGCTGTCGTGCGTGACGTTGAAGAACGCTTCGCCCTTTTTCAGGGTGACACGGCGCTGGTCCTTGTAATGGCTGTAGACCAACTCGGTGCCCAGGTTCAACTCTACTTGGCTGCCATCGCCCAGGGTGACTTTCTTCAAGCCATTGGCTGCTTCGAACCGTTCATATGAGCTGGGCAACCAGCCCGCTTCCCAGCCGGTGAAGGCGGCAAGCGGCAATGCCGCCAGGCACACCGCTGCGGCCACCGCGTAGGTGCGCAAGCGGCTGGGCGGCTTCTTGATTGGGACCACCACCGCCTCAGGCTTGTCGCGGGGCAGATGGTCGGCCACGTCCCAGATCTCGAGCATGGCTGCATATTCGAAGGCGTGCAGCGGATGGGCATCGTGCCATTGGGTAAAAGCCTGACGTTCACCCGCCGTGCAATCTGCAGCATGCAGGCGCATGCACCAATGCGCGGCGGCGTCGGTGATGGCGTCATATTCGGTTTCTGAAAGGGGCTTTTCGCTCATTAACTCATCCTGATTTCCCACATTCTAACCTCCCAAGGTGGACGGCGAGAACCGCATCATGGCGATTGCACATCAATTGGAACTTATTCTTGTTTGTGTGCGCCTAAAAAATCAGGAATTAACCTGTCGTCCACTATGGAGTACGAAAATGTTGAAGAAAACCTTGATCGCCCTGTGTGCTACTTCCGCGCTGTTGAGCGCTGGCGCCGCCATGGCCGACAAGCCGGGTGCAGGCTGGATCACCATTGAGAAAGCCATCGAGGTGGCGAAAACCAAGGCCGGCTACATTGAGGTCTACGCCGCTGAAGCGGATGACAATGGCTATTGGGAAGTCAAAGGTCGCAAGTCCGATGGCATCGTGTATGAGGCGCGCATCGACGGCGCTTCCGGTAACGTGCTGCGTGACCAGAAAGACTGATGCACTCGCCGGGGGCCGTTCAGGCCCCCGGCTCCAGTTGGCGGCCAAGATGGGTGATCAGGTACGTCACCGAGTCGGCGTTGGCCAGGATGGTGTCAATACGCTTATCAGGGACTGACATGAAAATGATCCTCGCGTCCTGCAGGGTCTTGGCGCCAGTAGCCTTGAAAATTTTCTTTTCAATTGCAGAACCAGGCTTAAAGTCTTCCCACAATTCGGTGAGGCTGTCTTGAGTCTTGAACAACATCGTTGCAGGCGTCATCGTCGATAACGCGGTGCTGCGCAAATCTTCCAGGGTGGTTTTAAGCACTTCGGCGCCGGGCCTTGCGACATTGATCAAGTCTGGGAAGGGTCGCATGCTGTCCAGGTAGGCAATGTCCACGGTGTCGAGCTTCAAGTGCGATAATTAGTGAATCAGCGTGCTGGCCCTGGCGTGCGTCGATATGTTGAACGCCACATTCTCCAGCAGACGGTTCTGGTAGACGTCCAGATTGGGGTCGAAGAATCGGCTCAGCAGATACAGCTTGCGTTCTCTGTCGGCGGGAATCATGAATGCATAATCCGACGCCGGATCCTGTCGGCTGGTGCCCGCGACAAAGCGCATGGAGTTCGGACCGGTCAAGCTGGGGTCGGTGAGTTCATCGATGATCTCGCCGATTATTTTTGTGACTCTCAAGACCTGGTCCGGGGTCAGTGTGACGACACCAAACATTTCCCCTAAAAATCGCCCAACCCGGCTGTCGGGGTCGCGTTGTACAGCAAATTGCGCAACGTTGCGGCGGCAGTTCAGCGCGTAATAAGTCGCAAAGTTCAACGCTTCAGTGATGGCTTGGGCTTTCCAATAGGTCAACGCGCCAATATCGCGGATACCGACCGCTTCAATGTTGATATCCCGTACTTCATTGCGCCACGTCTTGAGGTACGACTGAGCCCTGCCGAAGCGCGGCTCCTGGCCGCCCAGCTCCAGTACCCATATGCCCTGCGCATTACGGCCGATGTACGGCCCCACCTGCTCGTCGTTGGCGAGGCGCCAGTGTTGTGCGGCTTTCTTGACGCTATACACCTTGCCGGCCAGCGGAACATAGTATTTCGAGTTTTCCTGGTCTTCATACACCTGGCTGAGCGTGCTCTTTTTCAGGTCTTGCAACGCCACATCCTGTGCCTCGAACGGCTGCAGCCGGGTGCGCGAAGGGCAGGTGATATGCCAGGTGGCGAGGGTGGTGGCTGCGGGCAGTGACTCATCTGTCAGCTCGGCCAGCGAGCGCTCCTTTTCAGTGGGTGGGGCAATGGCGGTGCCGTCCAGCGCACTGCGCAGGGCGGCCATTTGCGCCACGCCCCTGACGAAATCCTTGAATGCAGCCTTCCACTGGTGTAGCTGCAAGGCTTCGGCCGAGCGCTTGAACAAGGTGTAGCTGCGCCATACCGCCAGCGGGTAGGCGAGTTTGCCGGCCATGAACTGCACCGCCGTCGGGATGTCCTTGCCGAACAGACGCGTTGCGTGATCCCACAGGGTCTTGGCGCCTTCTTCGAATTGGCTGCCCAGCACCTTGAGCAACATCAATGTGTTTTCACTGAACAGGTAATGCAGCACATTGCCCGTCACTGCCGAAGCGGCCAGGCGGATATCGGGCGGGCTATGCTGGTTGTTTTTCAGCAAGTGGCGGTAAGTGGCCTGATGCGGATCTTCCAGGTGCATAAGCACCCAGTCCTGCAGGGCGCCTGGCCCTTGTATCTCATCCAGTAAGCCCGTTTCATCCGCGTATTCCTTGAACACATGCTGTTCGCTGTACGGCGCGTAGAGCACCCATGGACCCTCGCCGGGAAACTGCGGGCCGATCAGGTACACACCCAGCACCTTGGCGGTACTGGCGCCTTCTGTGGCGATCAGTTCCAGCGGTCGAATCGTCGCCGTGGACCCGCTGAGTGAAGCTCGGGCCACGGCGTCCGGCATATCGAAAATCTGCTGGACCAGGCTCAAGGCTCGCGTGGAAAGCTGCTCCTGCAACCTTTGCTCGTGGGCGTGTTGCAGCGCTTGCCACGGCAACTGACGGCAAAACAGACGCCTGCGTTGGCGTGCATCATCGGTTTGCGCCTCAAGGTGGCTTCGCACCTGTTGCTGATAAGCGCTTTTGAGATCCAGCTGGCGCACCATTTGTATCACGGCACTTGCGTCCAGGGCTTGCGGTAATGGCTTTGCCGTGCGTGAACGCGGGCGGATGTGTTGAACGGTCAGATCTGGCCAGTGCCGCAACGCAAAGTCGGTCAGGTTGTCGACATTCACATCGAGCACTGCATCGGTGGGGATCAGGATGTGATCGGGGTTGAGCGCCTGGCCGGGAAAGCGCGCCTCAAGCAGCGCCATCAGCGTGGTGAAGGCATAAGCACGCAGGGGTTGGATGTCATGCAGGTAGTCGTGTTCATCGTCGGCGTTGTTGCAGTATTGCTCCAGAAGCTCGGCCTGATGGATTTGGTCCTGGACCGGCGCCATCCCCAGCCACAGTGGCAGTGCCTGCTGGTTGACCATGGCATCGGCCAGTGTGATTGCCCTGCCAAGGTTAGTGGGCGGAGGCTGTTCGATGACGGCGTCCAACCGGTCCTGCAAGGCACGGGCGCGCAGGCCCATGGATTGCAGGTGATCCACGCCTTCCATGACCGCGTCGTTGTAGCTGTCTACTCGGTCATTCAACAGGTCCTGATCAATACGTTGCAGCGGGCCCTGGCTAAATGCCTGATGGGGCTCGCGCAAGCAGAACGGCAGATTCTCCAGCAGGCTCAAGCTGTTGAGTGGGTGCGCCAGGCGCTGGGTGATTTCATCGCGCAGGGCGTTGATCGAGGCAAAGACTTCGTAGCCCAGGCGCGGGGTCCAGAGCAGCGCCTGGCCCGAGCGCTGCGGGTCGATACCGCCGCGCTCAGTGATCACGAACGTATTGGCCAGCGGTTGTGGCGTATCGACGGCGTTCAAGTCCAACGTCAAGCCATAGGCATCCGGCAAAAATCCGTTAAGGCCATGGCGTGTCAAGCGCGACAGACTGTCGGGCTGAAATAGCGTGTCGAGAATGGCCTGGCTTGTGGGCGCCAGGGTTTTATCCAGCGACCTCAGCTCGGCTTCGCTGCGTAACCCCACCAGCATCGAGTGGGCGTGTTTGGCGTGAGTCTTGACGAGAAACTCATGGGGTTGCTGGCGCATGGCGTGCTTGGAAAACAGCAGCAGGACGCGCTCGATGACGGTGTTGAACGTCTTGAGCGTCATGCTTGGCAATTGCATGAAGACATTGCCTTCGCCCCGTGTATAGAACTTCGTCCTGGACGAGAAGGGCACCGCAGGCGCCTCTTGGGCCAGGCGTTCAATGAAGTGCTCAAGCATGCTCAATGACTGCACTGCCGGACGCTCTTCACGCTCCTGGGCACGCGTGGGGTAGGTATTGATATACACCTCCTCGGCTTTGACTGGCTGTTGCTGCAGTTGCAGTTCAGCGTTGAGCGTGTCAGCGACGATGCTACGTAAGGTCGGGTGATGCGCGCGCTCCATCGCCAGCGCACGCTCAATCGCCCGCAGGTTCTGAAGCTGCAGCCGGGCGCGCTCGGCCTTGACGGTCGAAGGGCGGCCATTACCGCGGGTGACCGGATGCAAGGTCCAGCGCCCGTTGGTCTCCAGTGTGGCCAGTTGATTGTCGAGCAAGGCACGTACGTCCAGGGCACTGTCGAGCAGGGCTGCGAGGTCCACTTGGCCATCGCTGCGCCGGTAGATTTCCAGGGCGTGGTTAAGGTTCTCCGTTTGCTTGCGCGCAATGTCTTGTACCAAGGTCACGAACACATTGCCGGGTATCGGCCTTGCCGCGACGGCGATCGGGTCCAGGCCGAGCAGCGTGTCGCGCTCATCCAATGAGAGGAAGTTGAGCCATTCGTCCTCGTAGCCTTCGGCCTTGAGCATGCTCAATAACAGGTCTTTGAGGTCGTCGAGGTTTTCCAGCACCTGTAACCCGCGCGATTGGGTGTAGAGGTACGCGTGGTGCTCGGTGATCATCAAGGTGCTCGCCGGTTCAACGTAATGTTGATGGGGGGCATAAAGGCGCACCTTTTCCACGCTGAGGTTTTCGGCATGGGCGCTGCGGGCGCTTTGGTCGCTGAGGAGCAGGGCCTGAAATGCGTGGCTTTCCTCGGCGGTAATTATCTCGGCCTGGCGCTTGAGCAACACATCGAGGCGAAACTTCTGCGCCACGACCTGGGCAAAAAAATCCACGCGCGAGGTGCCGCTGTCGATATCTTCATTCCAGTAGGTCTGCAGCAGGCTTTCCAACAGCTTCGAGAAAGTACTGGAGCTTTGTTCGATCAAGGCTTCCCAACGCTGGTGATCTTCTTCCCGTTCGGAGGCGGTGAAGCCAGTGGTGTCATGTTTTGGGTTCGAGTATTCGCGTGTCTGCCCTTTGGGCCACCCATGGCGCACATAAAATTGCAGCAGCGCTTCGCTCAAGGTCAGCGAGTTGACCCAACGTGGCGTTGCTTGCTCAGCTTCGCGGGTGAAGACATTGACCCGTGTGTCCCGTTGATCCAGGTGTTTGAAATGGGGGCGGGCCATGACGCTCAGCAGCGTGTCGAGCATGTCAGGCAAGGTCGGGGTTTTTTGCAGGTGGTCGAGCATGGCCTTGACGTTATCCAGCTGGCAGGCCTGGAGCATGCGTGCTTGCTCCGGCATGACTTCACCCTCGATGAGCTGAGTGGTCAACACCATGGGCGTGTCAGCGCCCAGCGCATTGCGTTGGTCCATCGACAGGTAGCTCAGCAAAGGGGCGCTCTGCAGTGGGTCTTCCAATTGCTCGATCAACTCGCTCAGCAGGGCGGCGTGGCTGTCATAGACCTGTATGCCGTTATCCGGGGTGTAGAGCAACGCCTTGGCGGCGTCGGGTGTCGGGCTGATCGCGAACGCGCCGGCAAGGGGGATGGGGGGCTTGCCGGAAATGTTGATCAGGACCTTTTCAACGCGCATGGGGTGATCGTGCCGGCTTGTGTCCTGCCGAGACTCGTCGGTAGCCAGGTAAAGGTTGTACAGCCAATCAAGGTCTTTGGCGGTGAGCCCTAGCGTGCGTTCACGAGCGGTGGGCGAGGCTTTGCCTTGGGGTTTGAGAAACTCAGGGAAGAAATACGGGGGGGTTAAGCGAACCACAGCCTGTCTCCGGCGTGCCAGGAAAAGCACAGGGTAGGCAGGCGCCCGTGGTGCAAGGCGGTAAATATTCAGCGCTGCGCACGTTGACAACGCAGAGAGTGCGTGGTGTTTAATCGAGGGTCTGGATGTCCCATTCGTTGCCCCTTCCAATCATAAAAACGGAGCTTCAAATGTCTGCGCAGTCGACAGTTGCCACCGCTTGTGCCTCGATCCGCTTCGCTGAACTGGTGGAGTTACTTCAACAGGTCTTCGTCCGGCACGGCACATCGCCGCAGGTTGCTGCGATTCTTGCGCACAACTGCGCAAGTGCCGAGCGTGACGGTGCCCACAGTCACGGTATTTTTCGCATCCCCGGTTACCTTTCGACGCTGGCCAGTGGATGGGTCAACGGCACCGCCGTCCCCAGCGTGACCGATGTGGCCTCAGGCTTTTTGCGCGTCGACGCGGGCAATGGTTTTGCCCAGCCGGCCCTGGCAGCGGCGCGCCCGTTGCTGGTGGAGAAGGCACGCAGCGCCGGCATCGCGTTGCTGGCGATCCATAACTCCCATCACTTTGCAGCCCTGTGGCCGGACGTCGAGCCGTTTGCCGAGGAGGGGCTGGTGGCACTCAGCGTGGTCAACAGCATGACCTGTGTGGTGCCCCACGGCGCGGATCGCCCGTTGTTCGGCACCAACCCCATCGCGTTTGCGGCACCACGGGCCGACGGTGCGCCGATTGTGTTTGACCTGGCCACCAGTGCCATCGCCCATGGCGACGTGCAAATCGCCGCACGCAAAGGCGAGCGGTTGCCACCGGGCATGGGCGTCGATAGCCTCGGTCAGCCGACCCAGGACCCTAAAGCCATTCTGGAAGGCGGCGCACTGTTGCCATTTGGCGGGCACAAGGGGTCGGCACTGTCGATGATGGTCGAGTTGCTGGCGGCAGCGTTGACGGGCGGCAACTTCTCTTTTGAATTCGATTGGACGGACCACCCCGGCGCGCGTACGCCGTGGACAGGCCAGCTCCTGATCTTGATCGACCCGAGTAAAACCGCAGGGCAAAGCTTCGCCCAACGCAGCCAGGAGCTGGTGCGGCAGATGCATGCGGCGGGGCTGCGTCGATTGCCGGGGGACCGACGCCATCGCACGCGGGCGAAGTCGCAGGAAACCGGGATCGAACTGGACGCGCAGGCGTTGCGCGAGTTGAGGGCGTTGGCGGCGGGGTGAAACAGGCTGCGCGATGCGCAGCCTGAATGGATCAGTTACGGCGACCCAGCAACAGGCCGACCACCAGGCCAAAGCCTGCGGAAATGGCCACGGTCTGCCATGGGTGCCCACCGATGTAAGTCTCGGTGGCATCCACAACCGGCTTGCTGCGTTCACGCACGTTGGACACCGATTCCAGGGCTTGCTTGAGTTTGATGGCAACCTGCTCGCGCAGGGTTTCACCTTCCTCGCCCACCAGGGATGCGCTGCTTTTAAGCAGTTTGTCCGACTCTTCGATCAATGCGCTCAGTTCGCTGAACGCTTGGTCCTTGATTTGATCTTCGACAGCTTGGGCGGCGGTTTTGCGGGCCATTGAGTGACTCCTTGCAGGTGGATGTGGCAGTGAACAATGGAGTATCGGTCGGTGGCAAAAGTTGCAGTTTTTTTGCCGGCGCGCTCATCCGAGGCAAAATCCGGATCGGGAACTTTGGGCCTACAGTGTAAGATGTCACCTATTTGTGCAGCAGGTAATTCAACATGAGCTTCAATCTCGCCAACAAGACCCTCGCCGAACGCGCCGAGCTGGAAGATGAAAAGTCGCGCCTCTACGACCTTTGGCAAACCAACCTGGGCAAGGCCAAGGGCGAAGCCGCGCGCTTGTTCGGTGAGCGCGCCAAACGCAAGGGCAAGTGGGCCGAATGGGTACGTGCCGAACTCGATGGCATGTCGCCGCCGGAGTTTTCCAACATGGTGCGCAGTGAAGTCAACAAGCTGATGGCGGCGGCAAAGTAAAGCACGCCACAATCGCTTCGCGCACCTTGAGCAGCAACGGGTCCAACTGAGCCTGGGTGCGCCAGCCCAACTCCACCGGGTAATGCGGTAGCGCCAGCGGGCAGGGCAGCACGCGCAGGCCGGTCATTTGCGCAATGGCGTGGGCCGCATGCCCGGGAATGGTTGCTACTGCGGTGCTGCCTTTGAGCAGATACGGCAACGCGGCAAAGTGGCTGGTGGACGCGCACACGTGGCGGCGCAGCCCGTGCGCCGCCAAGCCTTCATCGGTAATGCCGATAAACCCGCCTGACGACACCAATACATGTTCCCGTGTGACAAACCCTTGCAGGTCGATAGTCTCCTCGCCCGGCGCCAGGCTATGGGGGTCTACCAGGCAACGATAGTCACCTTCCCCCAGCACCTGTCGGCTCAGCCTGCGCTCGGTAAAACCGCCGGCGGTAATGGCCAGGTCCAGCGTGCGGTCGAGCAGGGCGGCGGCGACGATCTGGCTGTAGGTCTGGCGAAAGATCACCCGTAGCTTGGGCAGGCGCAGTGCGATGGCCTCCATCAGGCTTCGGCCATAGGCAATCTCGAAGTCATCTGACAGCCCCAGCACCACCGAGCGGCCCTCGTAGTGCAGGTTTTGCGGGCTGATCATCGCCAGGCTCTGGCGGCAGCGATCCAATGCCTCACTGATCACCGGTTTCAACTGGTTGGCACGCAATGTGGGCGCCAGGCCGCGTCCGGTGCGCACGAACAAAGGGTCACCATACAGCTCGCGCAAACGCCGCAAGCCCGCGCTGATCGCCGACTGCGTCACGCCCAAACGCAGCGCCGCACGGCTGGCACTGGACTCGTCGTGCAGGGCTTCGAAGGTTTTGAGCAGGTTCAGGTCAACCTGGGCGATATTCATTTGGCTCATATCATTTAGCACTGAGGTGGGCTTTATTCATGATCGAGTCTGGCCGGAGAATGGGCAACCCCTATCTATCGGAGTGAGCCGGATGCCCGTATCGACTGTCGCAGCCCTGCAAATCGGCGCCTTGCCTGGCGGCAAGGCTGAAACCCTGGCGCAGATCCTGGCCTATGAGGATCAAATCCAGCGCAGTGGCGCGCACTTGGTGGTCATGCCCGAGGCGTTGCTGGGCGGCTATCCCAAGGGCGAAAGCTTTGGCACGCAATTGGGTTATCGCCTGCCCGAGGGCCGGGAAGCCTTTGCACGGTATTTTGCCAATGCCATTGACGTGCCGGGGCCAGAAACCGAGGCGCTGGCCGGGATGTCGGCGCGTACCGGTGCCAGCCTGGTGCTGGGCGTGATCGAACGCAGTGGCAGCACGCTGTACTGCACGGTGTTGTATTTCGAACCCTCGGGCGGCCTGGTGGCCAAGCACCGCAAGCTGATGCCGACCGGCACCGAGCGGCTTATCTGGGGCAAGGGCGACGGCTCGACCCTGCCGGTGATCGACACCGCGGTGGGGCGTATCGGCGGCGCGGTGTGCTGGGAAAACATGATGCCGTTGCTGCGCACCGCGATGTATGCCAAGGGCGTTCAGGTGTGGTGTGCACCCACCGTGGACGAGCGCGACATGTGGCAGGTGAGCATGCGCCATATTGCCCATGAAGGGCGTTGCTTTGTGGTCAGCGCCTGCCAGGTGCAGGCATCGCCCGAGGCCTTGGGTGTGGAGGTTGCCAACTGGCCGGTGGACCGTCCGTTGATTGCCGGCGGCAGCGTTATCGTCGGGCCCATGGGCGATATTTTGGCGGGGCCGTTAGTGGGCGAGGCGGGGTTGTTGACGGCGCAGATCGATACTGATCAGTTGGTGCGGGCCCGCTACGACTACGACGTAGTGGGGCATTACGCCCGGCCGGATATTTTTGAATTAGTGGTGGACGAGCGCGCCAAGCCAGGCGTTCGCTGTATCACTGACTAAACGCAATCAACCTGTGGGAGCTGACTTGCCTGCGATAGCGGCGTGTCATTCAATTCATCAGTTACTGACGCACCGCCATCGCAGGCAAGCCAGCTCCCACATTTGGTTTTCAGCCACTTACCAGGTGGCGGTGTTCGGCAAGTCCAGGGTGCCACGCTCTACAAAGCGCATGGTGCCAAACAGTCCGCCCGCCAGTTTGCCGCGCAGCACGTAGGGCAGGTTGTTCAGGCTTTGGGTCTGGCTCAGGCCCAGGGTCTGGCGCAACACCGAAAACGCCGAAACGCTGACCGGCACCATCAATACGGTTTCAGAAAAGCGTGGGATGCTGCCAGCCTGATCGCTGACGCCAGAAGCGAGTGGCCGGCCATTGACCTCCAGGTCCAGGGCCACGCCGTTGTAGTCGATTGCCGCTTCATTGGGGTTTTGCACCCGCAGTTTCACGGCAAAACGCACTTCCAGGTCCTGGCTTTGCAGCGGCTCGATGCCCACCACATTGATGTTCACCGGGTCGCGGTTGGGAAACAGTGCACAGGCGCTCAAGGTCAGCAGCAACAGCGATAGAACCATGAGCTTGCGCATAAAGAAATGCTCCTACTTTTGGGTGACGTCCGGGTCCTGCATGACCTTGAGGGTAGAGGACTCCGGCTCGAATTCATCTTCTTCCAGCTCTATGAACTCTTCGGGCAGGAAAATGTTCAGCAGGATTGCACAGAATGCACCCACGGTGATCGGCGATTCGAAGATGTTGTGCAGCGCCTTGGGCAGCTCGCGCAGCACTTCGGGCACCGCGGCGACGCCCAGGCCCATGCCTAGGGAAATTGCCACGATCAGCACATTACGCCGATGCAGGCCCGCTTCGGCGAGGATCTTGATCCCGGCCACGGCCACGGTGCCGAACATGATCAGGGTCGCACCGCCGAGTACGGGTTTGGGCATCAGTTGCAGCACCGCGCCGATCATCGGGAACAACCCCAGCAGCACCAGCAGGCCAGCAATGAAGTACGCCACGTAGCGGCTGGCCACGCCGGTCAATTGGATCACGCCGTTGTTCTGGGCAAAGGTCACCATCGGCAGGCTGTTGAAGGTGGCGGCCATCGCGGAGTTGAGGCCGTCGGCCAGCAGGCCGGACTTGATGCGTTTGATATACAGCGGGCCCTTGACCGGTTGCTGGGAAATCATCGAGTTGGCGGTCAGGTCGCCGGCGGCTTCCAGGGGCGAAATCAGGAAGATCACCGCCACCGGGATAAACGCCACCCAGTCGAACGAGAAACCGTACTTGAACGGCACCGGCACGCTGATCAGCGGCACCTGGGGCAGGGCGGCCATGTCGACGCGGCCCAGCAGCCACGCCACTACGAAGCCCAGGGTCAGGCCGATCACGATCGAACCCAGGCGCAGGAACGGGTTGTTGAAGCGGTTGAGTACCACGATGGTCAGCAGCACCAAGGCCGCCAGGCCCATGTTGCCTGCGGCGCCCAAGTCGCTGGCGCCATAGCCGCCAGCCATGTCGGTGACGGCCACCTTGATAAGTGACAAGCCCATCAAAGTGATGATGGTGCCGGTCACCACCGGGGTGATCAGTTTGCGCAGTTTGCCGATGAACTGGCTGAGCACCACTTCGATAAACGCCGCGAAAAAGCAGATGCCAAAGATCGTCGAGAGGATTTCATCGGTGCCGCCGCCCCGGGCCTTGACCATGAACCCAGCGCTCAAGATCACGCTGATAAAGGAAAAACTGGTGCCTTGCAGGCACAACAGCCCCGAACCCACCGGCCCGAAAGTGCGCGCCTGCACAAAGGTGCCAAGCCCCGAGACAAACAGCGCCATGCTCACCAGGTACGGCACTTCGCTTTCCAGCCCCAATACGCCGCCGACGATCAGGGTGGGCGTGATGATGCCGACAAAACTCGCCAACACATGCTGCAACGCGGCAAAAATCGCGGCGGTGAAGTGCGGGCGGTCTTCGAGGCCGTACATGAGGTCAGATTTATAGCGCGGGCGGGGGGCTTGAGCGTCAGACAAAATGATGGCTCGGGTCAGAAAATGGAGGCGCAGGATGCCAGAAAGTGCCAGGCGTCTGAAGTGTAAAAAAATATTTATAAAAACCCTGCGCTAAAGCCGTGGCCCAGCCGATATCAAGCATAGGCCCACACTACAACGACAACAGTGGTGACCAAGGTCTGGGCAGCGCGTTGACGCTGACGGATCGTTTCGCGGCAAGGATGCACGCAAACACTACTTCTGAGAGCAGCCCTATGTCCCTCCGTCACCTGAATATTGCCCCTCGCGCGTTTATCGGTTTTGCCTTCATTGCGGTTCTAGTGGTGCTGTTGGGCGTGTTTGCGGTCAACCGTATGACGCAGATGCGCCAATCCTCCCAGGACATGAGCGCGAACCAGCTGCCCAGCATGGCTCACCTGGGTACCATCACCGAAAACGTGCTGCGCATGCGCATCCTGTCGTTTCGCGTGCTGGTCAACCGCGAGCCTGCCGCCCTGCAGGAAGCCGAGACGCGCATTGGCGTGCTGGCTGACAAGGTCAAGACCGCCCAGGCCAAATACGCCACGCTGCCTGCAGGCGCGGAGGAGGCTGCGCTGTACAAAGCCTTCGGCGTCACCCTGGACAACTACCTCAAAGCCCAGGCCGAGATGGTGGCATTGTCCAAGCAGGGCAAGGTCGATGAGATGCGCGCCCTGATCAACAGCCGTATCAAGGACGGCACTGACCAGATGGGCGAGCAACTGAACAAGCTGATCGCCATCAATGCGGCCGACGCCAAGCAGGCCGACGAGGATGCCGGGCAAAGCTACGAGGGCGCGATCACCGGTGTGGTGGCGGTCTCCGTGGTAGCGGCATTGCTCACCGTGCTGCTGGCCTGGTTGCTGACCCGCAGCATCGTGACCCCGCTGCGCAAGGCCGTGGAAGTGGCCGAGACCATCGCCGCCGGCAACCTCAGCAAAACCATCGAGGACGATGGCAAGGACGAACCGGCGCGGTTGCTCAGTGCGCTGTCGACCATGCAAGCCAGCCTGCGCCAGACTATCCAGCACATCGCGGGTTCGGCCACGCAACTGGCTTCGGCGGCGGAAGAGTTGAGCGCGGTCACCGAGGAGGCCTCCCGTGGCCTGCAACAGCAGAACAATGAAATCGACCAGGCCGCCACGGCCGTCAATGAGATGACGGCGGCAGTGGAGGAGGTGGCGCGTAACGCGGTTTCCACCTCCGAGGCGTCCGGGCAGTCCAACCAGGCGGCGCGGGAAGGCCGTGATCGAGTGATGGAAACCGTCGGCGCGATCCAGACCATGACCCAGGACGTGCAGAACACCTCCGCGATGATCGAGGGCCTGGCCGCTCAGGGCCGGGATATCGGCAAGGTGCTGGATGTGATTCGCGCGATTGCCGAGCAAACCAACCTGCTGGCGCTCAACGCAGCGATTGAAGCCGCCCGTGCCGGCGAGGCCGGAAGGGGCTTTGCGGTGGTCGCCGATGAAGTGCGCGCCCTGGCCCATCGCACCGCGCAGTCGACCCAGGAAATCGAGAAAATGGTCGCCGGCATCCAGAACGGTACTGGTGAGGCGGTGCAGTCCATGCAACAGAGCAACCAGCGCAGCCAGACCACCCTGGAAATGGCACGTGCAGCCGGCGCCTCACTGGAGCAGATCACTGCGTCTATCAGCCTGATCAACGAACGCAACCTGGTGATTGCCAGCGCTTCGGAAGAACAGGCCCAGGTCTCCCGCGAGGTGGACCGCAACCTGGTCAACATCCGCGACCTGGCCACCCAGTCGGCGGCGGGCGCCAACCAGACCAGCGCGGCCAGCCATGAGCTGTCGAGGTTGGCGGTTGATTTGAATGGGATGGTGGCCAGGTTCGTCGTCTAACTGCTGCCACAACACTCTGTGGGAGCTGGCTTGCCTGCGATAGCAATCTTACAGTCGGCACATCATGGGTTGGCTTACCGCTATCGCAGCATAGGGATCTACACAACTTGGGCCGGTGCTGAACCTGTGGCGAGGGCGCTTGCTCCCGTGACGGACTGACAGCCGACGCTGATCTAACTGACGCGCCGCAATCCAAATGTGGGAGCTGGCTTGCCTGCGATGGCGGCCTTACAGCCGACCAGGATGTTGGATCTGACCGCGGACATATCCGCTCCTGCGGTAACGGCCACCGATGGTTCCGCTCTTACAGCGGGTCACTTTTGGAAAGGCCCAAAAGTAACCAAAAGGCCTTCGCCCCACCACTCGGCACCTCGCCTGCGTTCGGCCAGCGTGGTTTGACGGGGCGCTTCAGATCAAAAGCCAGATCAAGAGCGGCTCGCTTAGCATCGTGGTTACCGTCGATCGCTTCAGAGTTGTGTAGATACCTATGGCTATCGCAGGCAAGCCAGCTTCCACCTTTGCTCTTGTGTTGTGTCAGTGCCGCCATGCCCCTGGATTCACCAGGTTTACCGGCTTTTCGCCAGCCAATGCCGCCAGGAGATTCTCCACCGCACACTTGGCCATCGCCTCCCGCGTCTCATGGGTGGCCGAACCAATATGCGGCGTGGCTACCACATTGTTCAACCGCAACAACGGTGACGCGTGATCCAGCGGCTCCTTCTCAAACACATCCAACCCCGCCGCGCGGATGGTGCGTTGCTGCAACGCCTGCACCAGCGCCGCCTCGTCCACCACCTTGCCTCGGGAGATATTGATAAAAATCGTCTCCGGCCCCATCAGCGCGAATTCTACGGCGCCAATCAACTTCTCGGTCTCAGCGGTCAATGGCAGGGTCAGGCAGACAAAATCAGCCTCTTTGAGCAAGTCCTGCAAGCTGCGGTACTGCGCGCCAAAGCGCGCTTCAACCGCCGGCTTGGGTGAGTGGCTGTGGTAGATCACTGGCATGCCGAAGCCACAATGCCCGCGTTGGGCCAGGGCTTCGCCGATGCGGCCCATGCCGATAATGCCCAGGGTCTTGCCATGTACATCGCTGCCAAAATGCGCCGGGCCGATGTTTTTGTTCCATTGGCCGGCGCGCACCATGTCGGCCAGCTCGACCACGCGCCGGGCGGTGGCCAGGATCAGCGCAAAGCCGGTGTCGGCGGTGGTTTCGGTAAGCACGTCCGGGGTGTTGCTGAGCAGGATGCCGCGTTGGGTCAGGTAATCGATATCGTAGTTGTCGACGCCCACCGAGACGCTGGCCACTGCTTCCAGCTTGGGTGCCAGGTCGAGCAACTGGGCATCCAGGCGCAGGCTTGCACCCAGCAGGCCGTGGGCGGTGGGGAGGGCATCGCGCAGCTTGGCCAGGCCGGTTTCATCCAGAGCGTCAATCAGCGTGACGTCGACCTGCTCGTGCAGGCGAGCCATGAGCGGCGCGGACAGTTTTTTGTACAGCACGACAGATTTTTTCATGAGGTTTTTACCTTCAACTCCAGGGTTGGCGTCGGCGAGCGGTCACTGGCGCCGGGCTTGAGGAAAATCGTCAACACCACGGAAAGCAGCAGCGCTCCGCTCATCAGCAGGTACGAAGCGCCGGGCGAGCCGGTGCTGCTGTTGAGGTAGCCCACCAGGTACGAGCCACCGAACGATCCCAGGGCGCCCATGCTGTTGATCAGCGCCATGGCGCCACCGGCGACGTTGGCCGGGAGGATTTCCGGGACGATGGCGAAAAACGGGCCGTAGGGTGCATACATGCAGGCCCCGGCGATCACCAGCAGTGTGTAGGACCACCAGAAGTGTTCGGCGCCCAGCACGTAGGACGCGTAGAAGGCAATCGACGCAATCAATAGCGGCGGCCAGACAAAACGCTTACGTTTCTGCAGCTTGTCCGAACCCCAGGACACCACGAGCATGCCAATCACCGCCGCCAGATAGGGCAGGGCCGAGAGCCAGCCGGCTTCGACCATGTCCATCTGCAAACCGGCCTTGAGGATTGATGGCAACCACAGCACGAAGCCGTACACGCCAATGCTCCAGCAGAAAAACTGCAACGCGAGAATGATCACCTTGGGCGAACGGAACGCCTCGGCGTAGTTTTTCACGGCCTTGATCCCCACCTGCTCGGCGGCGAGGGCGGTTTCCAGGCTGTGCTTTTCGGCGTCGCTCAGCCACTTGGCATCCTTGGGGCGCTCATCGGCCAGCTTCCACCAGATAAACGCCCACAACACCGCCGGCAGGCCCTCGATGATGAACATCCAGCGCCAGCTGAAATGCTGCACCAGGTAGCCTGACACCACCGACATCCACAGCATGGTGACCGGGTTGCCGAGGATCAGGAACGTGTTGGCCCGTGAGCGTTCGGCACGGGTGAACCAGTGGCACAGGTACACCAGCATGGCCGGCATCACGGCGGCCTCGACCACCCCGAGCATGAAGCGGATGACGATCAGCATGTAGGCGTTGGACACCACGCCAGTCAGCGTCGCCAAGCCGCCCCAGAGGATCAGGCTGACGAAGATCAGTTTCTTGACGCTGCGCTTTTGCGCGTAGATCGCCCCCGGCACCTGGAAGAAAAAGTAGCCAAGGAAAAACAGCGCACCGAGCAGCGAAGACATGCCTGGCGTGATCATCAGGTCTTCGGCCATGCCGGACGCGGCGGCGAAGCCGTAGTTGGCGCGGTCGAGGTAGGCCAGGCTGTAGGTGATAAACACGATAGGCATGATGTACCACCAGCGACGGGTGGCGAGTTTCACGGTTTCCATGGGGTTGCTCCTGAGCTTGTTGTAGTTGTGGCAACAGGTAATGGGTCACGCAACGGATCGAGTGGGTAATTCAGCGCGGGTCGGCAAACCTTCCATATCGCCACGGCTCTGCACGGCGCGGCTGCCGATCCAGTTACCGCGCTGTACGGCCTCGGGGAAGCTCAAGTTTTCCAGCAGGGCGCTGATCATGCCCACGGCAAAGCCATCGCCGGCGCCCACGGTATCCACGACCTTGGCCACCGGTACGGCGGCGACAAAACCCTGGTCCATATGGGTGCGGTAATAGGCGCCCTCGGCGCCGAGCTTGATCGCCACGGCTTCGGCGCCCTGGTCGAGATAGAACGCGGCGATGTCTTCCGGGTCGTCAAAACCGGTCAGCAGGCGACCTTCGCCCAGGCCCGGCAGGACCCAGTCGGCCAAAGCAGCCAGCGCATTGATTTCGCGGATCATCTGCGCCTGGCTGGCCCACAGGGACGGGCGCAGGTTCGGGTCGAACGACACACTGCGTCCGGCCTTGCGCATTTGGGTCATCAGCTCGAACGACAGTGCGCGAGTGGCATCGGACAGCGCTGGCGGAATGCCGGTGGCGTGCAGATGGCGGGCTTGCAGCAGCGTCGGATGGATGGCATCGATGGACAAGTGGCTGGCCGCCGAGCCTCTGCGAAAGTACTCCACTTGAGGGTCGGCGCCGGCCTCTTCCCGGGATTTGAGTTGAAAGCCGGTGGGGTTCAGCGGGTCGACGGCCACATGGTGGCAATCGAGTCCTTCTTTAGTCAGGGTATCGACCACAAAACGCCCGAGGGAGTCGTTACCCACGCGGCTCAGCCAGGCCACGTTGAACCCCAGGCGCGACAGGCCGATGGCGACGTTGCTGTCGGCGCCGGCAATGCGTTTGTGAAACTGCCCGACCTGCGCCAGGTCGCCGGTCTGTTCGGCGACAAACATCGCCATGGTTTCGCCAAACGACAGGATATCGAGCTCAGACATGGGCGTTCTCCACATGGGGTTGGCCAAGGCGGGCCAGGGTCGCGACCTGTTGCGCGGTGACTTCGGTCAGGTCATCGCCCTGCAACGGAAATTCCACTGCCCGGGTAATACCTTGAGTCATGTGTTTAAGCAGTTGTTCCCACAGATGCAGGTCGGTGGCGCCCGGCGGCAAGGCGACGAGCTTGCCATCGGCGCGACGGGCCACGGCCTTGCAGTGCAGGTAATCCACATGCCGGCCCAGCAACCGCGCAGCAGTGAGCGCGGACTGGTCTTGCCACTGCCAGTTACCGATATCGAAGGTCATTTTCACCGGCAGGCCCAGGCGTTCGACTTCGGTAAAAAACCGTTGCATCGGTTCAATGCGCCCACCGTGCAGGGTCTGGTCGTTTTCCACCAGCAGCTTGACCGGGTGGCGATTGAGCAAGGCGTGCAGGCTTTCCAAGTCGTTTGTGTCGGTGAAGTAACCGAGGGACACCTTCAGCCAACCCGAGCCAAAGGCCTGGGCGCGGTCCAGGGTAGCGGCCAGCTCGGCATTGGGCTGGGCTCGGCCGGCGACCCAGAGTTCCAGGGGCGAGGAAAACACGCTGTCCAGGCCTTGCGCGGCAGCGGCCTGGGCCAGGGTGGCGGGGTGTTCGTCGGTCAGCAGCTCCTCACGCCATTCAATGCGCTGGGCACCGGCAGCGCTAAGCAATGCGACAAAACTCAATTGGCCCTGCTGGCGAACCAGGTCGGCGCCGTAGCTGGAAAGGCTGATGGAGACGGGGTATTTATGCATTGTTGTTTACCTCTGAAACCGGTTTCATTTTTATCGACAAGAACACACTGACTGCTTGTGGCGAGGGTCATAAGGGGGCGTCGAGCCGCGGATAATCAGCTCGGGTAAAAAATCCAGGGTGCGGGTGGGGGCGGTATCGCCGCGCAGGCGCTTGAGCAAACAGTCGAAGGCGCTGGCGCCAATCGCTTGCGTCGGTTGGGCGAGGGCGGTGATGCCGTTGCCCACCAGCGGGTACCAGTCCAGGTCATCCAGGGCGATCAAGCCCACCTCGCCGAACAGGTCGCAGCCCAGCGCCTTGAGCACCCGGGTGCAGGCCAGTGCGGCCACGCCGTTGGCGCAAAACAGTGCCTTGGGGCCGGGTTTGGCGAGAAAGGCTTGCAGACGCTTTTCCAGGTTGCCATCCAGTTCAACCACGGCGCCTGTCAACGCCGGGCGCTTGGCAATTTCGTGATTGAAACTCTCCAGGCGCTCCAAACGTGAACTGGTGCCGTCGGTGGTCTCGCTTACGAGCAGCACGTCGCGGTAACCCTGCAGCTCCAGGTGTCCCACCGCCATGCGCACCGCCGCCGGGTTATCCAGGCCCACCAGGTCGCTGTGCAGCGGCGCGACCTTGCGGTCCACCAGCACCAGGGGCATTTCCTGTTGCAGCTCCAGCAGTTGGTCGAGGTGATGGCCCAGGGTGTTCACGATCAAGCCTTCGATGTTGTACGAGCGCAGCGCCGCCAGGTGTTGGCGCTCTTGCTCGTCATCACGGTCGGTGTTGCACACCACCAGGCTGTAGCCGTGCTGACGGCAGGCGGTTTCGACGCCGTGCATCACGGCAATGGAATAGGGGTTGCGGATATCGGCCACCAGCATGCCGATCAGGCGGGTGCGGCCACGTTTCAAACCACGGGCCATCTGGTTGGGGCGGTAGCCAAGCTGTTCGATGGCTTGCTCGATGCGCAGCGCGATCGCGTCGGAGAGCAGGGCGCGGTCATCGCCGATAAAACGCGACACGCTGGCTTTGGACACGCCGGCGCGTTGGGCGACGTCGAGCATGGTGACACGGGTGCGCTGGGCGGCGGAAAAAGGAGTCACGGTCGCGGGCCTTTCTTATTGGAGTTTTCTGGGCCTCAGTCGGGAATACCCGGGCTGAAACCGGTTTCAGGAAACCTCAAGTCAACCGTTTCGTCAAGCATCCGATGTGGGTGGAATCAGCTACCAAGCGACGAATGGCAGTGCCTACCTGTTAGTTCTGACAGTATTCGATACCGCAGATTGCGCGTTTAATTGGTCACAGGCACGCCTTTGGGGTGTAGGTACAAGCGGTCTGACGGGAGAGTCTGATGAGCGCTCAAAAAACCACTGGAAGTAGACTTTCACGCAACGGCATTTTCCGATTGGTCGATATAGAGGTGCCCATCCTGGATGATGCTAATCCGCCGATTCCTGAGGGTTATATACCTCATCAATATCTTGATACCGATCTTGTTGTGCGCATTCCGCAACTGTGGGATGACGCTGCGCAGGCCGGTGAATTCAATATTGTCGAAATCGTTTGGTCACGCAGCGGAGGCGAAGGTGTCCCTCCTTTCAAGGAGCGGTGGGATGGCCCCATTACCAAGCCTTTCCCTTTTTCCGTCACCGTGCCGCGCGACTATCTGGAAAATGACGGTACCGTCCGGCTGGCTTATCGGATCACCGACGAAACCGGTATACCCACAACCTCGGACTTCCGTACCCTGGTAATTGACCGGACGCCGCCAAACAATAACGTTACGCCGCCAACGCCTGCCTTCCCGGTGGGTACGATAGATGAGGACTACGCGGCCCGGCATCGCACAGTCGATTTGGTATTGTCTGCTTACCTCGGCCGGCGGGCTTATGACAGGGTTTATTATTATATTTCGGACCAAAGTCCTCCACCTGATAGTGCTCCGAGTGGCTATGTAGAGTTTCCCGACGAAAATAGCCCACTTGTTATTCCCATTCTTGTGGATTTGTTTCGCCTGTACCGCAACGGAACTCAATACGTTCACCTGCGCCTTCAAGATCGCTCCGGTAATCGAGGCCCCAGGTCCGACCAGTCGCCCGTTGAAGTCCGATTAAAGGAAGCACCCTCAGACCTCAAACCTCTTGTCATCCCTGCCATGGCAAGTGGCTTGATCAATCGGCACGATGCACGGATTGGTGTGGTGGCCAACGTTCAGTATGACAACTGGAATGCTCGCGATCTTGTCACCATTCGGTGGGGCAGTACCCTGCTTGATGCGCAGGAGGTTACCGAGATGCCGTTCGGCGCCGGTATCCCGTGGTCGAAGTTGATAGCGATGGGCATGGGGTTTGCAGAAGGTTCGGCCACCTACACCATTACACGGTACGGCAGCAATACGCCCACGTTGCCCAGCCCCCCTACGTTAATCCGTTGGGACTTCAGGGTGGCAGGGCAAGACCATATCAACGCCCCCGCGTTGCTTAACCTCGACTTGCCAACAGTGACTGTGTTTGGCGAGGGCTCGAAGACGGACAACCATATTGATATACGTGATAAGGATCAGCGCGTATATGCCAGCGTCCTGCTTTATCACCAGCCTCGTGATGGTGAGGTGTTGGAGTTGTTCTGGGGGGGCTTCCCCAGTATGGATAAGCCGGTGGCAAGTTATATTGTGGATACCGGTAGTGGCGATGCTGAAGGCGTACGCGTGACGTTCAGTGATATTCCCTGGCAGGTGATTGTCGATGCAGGGAATGATGAAAAACTACGAGTGTACTACTCGACATTCAACGGCGTTAATGAGCAGCTTTCCAATTTTACTGAAGTCATGGTCGATGTTGTCCCTCCACAGGTATTAAGGCGTGTTGAGTTTCCAAGTGCCAATAGCAATATGTTTATAGGCTGTGACGCTAACCCGGCTATGTGGGATCACATACCTGTCCAGATTCTTCCGGAAACGGTCTTTCGCAAAGATGACGATCTTGTCGTGGAGTGGCAGGGCTATGAAGAGTTTGCGGGAGGGGGACAGGCGATTACATCAACTGCGGATACCCTGACGCATCGGCTGACTGAAGAAGAGGCGAAAAAAGGTTATACCTTCGAACAACGCAACTATGACGAGAAGATTAAACCCATCAAGTCACCAGATCCCCAGAGCCCGGGAAGTTCGGTGTCGGTTATCTATACGTTGTGGCGCAAAAACAGAGTGATAGGTTCCTCAAGATTACGCTATGCAAAAATTGATCGTAAAAGAGTGGGCAATATCTATTGCGGGCCGAATGGTGATGGCCCTGAAGACTAGAGGTATAAGCCGACTTGAGTAGTTGGTCGTCGATGTAAGTTGCAGCGTTTGGCAGTGGCAGCGCAACAGTTGTTCTATTTGAAACGTGTCTTGTTTCGAAGGCATGTGTTTGTTCGATTGTCTTGGTGTTACTCAGTGCAAAAGGAGAATACAGATGGCAACGTTGAGTAAGAAACAAAAGGCCGCCATTGCATCGCGCAAGGCCAATAAAGAACTGCTGTGCCAGCGCAGGGCGGGTGTGCTGGCGATGCCCCTGCCCACGTTTGATGCGTTGAATAATGATGGGTTGATTACTAAGGAGGCGTCGAAGAAACCGCTTACTGTAACCTTCGATATTGCGCAGTTTGCAGCGGACGAAGGTCTTGACCCTGCAATCACCAGACTCGCAGTTCATATGCGCGGTAAAGGCGCAACGAACTGGGGGGCGCCGATGTACATTGTAGACTTTAACCCAGCTTTTCCTGGCCACGAGCCTATTGGTCAACCGTTCACCCGTGATATTCCGGCGGCCCGTTTGGTGGAAGGGGAGCATGAGGTCGGCTATGTCATTCATGAAGGTAACTCGCAGACGGGATTGTTAAGAGGTGCTCCCCTGGAGGTCGACCTTACCCCGCCAGAAGACCCCAGGCACCCGGCAGCGCCCTTGTTCCCTGCTTATTTGGAGTCGAAAGGTGAAATTACTGAGCAGGATGTGGACGATCACCCAGCCGGGATGGAATGTACATTTCGCGACTATCCCATCTCTCGGCGCGCCGGTGATGATATCGAAGTCTTTTTTTCATCGGAATTTTCTTCACAGCTGTCTGAGCCTATTGACACCTTTCCTGTGGACGACTCGTTGAGTTTTACGCTGCCGTGGAACCTGATTACTGGTAATAAAGGAGGGCAGAACTACTTGTTCTACCGCCTGTGGGATCTTGCAGGGAATGTCAGCAAAGACTCGGTACCTGCGCGAATTGAGTTGAACCTGACACCAGCCCCTGATCCGCAGGAAGCCTATGTGCCGTTGGCGCTTCTTCCTGGTGACGGGCTGCTTGATTTACAAGACCTTTATGAGCCGAACGGGGTTTTCATTGCTATTCCAGAATATGAAAATAATTTAACCGACATTGACGTGATCGAATTGACCATCGGCACGCAGGCTCCGGAACGTTTTGACGTTAAGCTTTATCTGCCTTTTCCGTTAATGCTGCCTGTCGGCAGTGATACTCTTTTGGCCCATTATGGTGGAGGTGCTGGCGAGATTCCCATGACCATCGACTATTTTGTTGATCGCAATGGGACATCAACCGATGCGCCTACTCACACTATTGATGTCGATTTTTCTGCGCCTGGCCCTGCTCCGGGTGAAGATCCGGAAAACAGTTTGCTCGCGCGCGTGCGGGTCTTCGGCGTTGACCCGACTAAGGAAAATGAGCTCACAGACGCTGACTTCAATAGGGACGCGACTATCGAGACCGTGCTTTGGAGCACCCCTCTTCCCGCGCCGGGTACGATAATCAAATGGTATTGGGGGGATCTGGCCCACAAGTTTGATGAGTTGACACTGACGAACGAAGGGGGCGGTGACACTCTTACGCGAACGGTGCCTTGGTCAATCATTCGTGAAATCGGCAATAGAACGCTCCCAGTGTTCTATACGCTGGGATGGCCGACTAATGACAATACCCAGCGCTCACTTGCGCAGAATGTAGTTGTGGCGGCCAACAAAGTCGTATTGGAAGAGCCAAGGTTCGTCAAGGCGACCGCATTTTTGGCGTGTACCGACCTCAATCGAGCGACTCGCGAGGCGACGGTCAGGGTTCCTGGTAATACAGTGTATTTCCAAGAGCACATGGTCGTTCGATGCGAATTCCGCGTATTCAGTGACATTACCGGAGACACTCAGTTGGGCAATACACTGGCCCTAAGCTCGTTGCCGCTGACGCCCGATATGGTTTCCAACGGTTTCGACATAAAGATCCCCTATACGGCCCTTCGGCCAGCGGCGCGCAATTCGGTGGACTTTCACTATTTTGTGCCGATCCCGGGAGAAGGAGAGCAGCCTTCGGTAAGAGCCTGGACCCGTACACGGTTCACCGACTTGAACGGGTTTTTTTGCGAGGAGCAACCACCCACTGCATTGGAAGACGGCCTGGTAGAACAATAGACTGCGGACTGCGGGGTGCTTCGGCACCCTTCGGTTGCACTGCACGCGCTTTGCACTTTCACACAGCTAATCTCCCCATCTCTATCCTTATGTTCGGATTAATCCTACATATTAGGGTAAGCCTGATCTGTAACTTTGCGGCCTTGAATGGCCTGGCTCCACCCCTCTGGAAATAGGCCGAACAGTTCCGTTCTGGAATGCCTGTTAAATGAGTGGTGTCTTGTGAAGATCAATTCGTACTTTAAATTAAAACCCTTGGTTGCAATGATGCAGGTGCCATCTGTTGTGACCTTGTTGCTTCTGGCGCCAAATGCTCATGCTCGGTTGATCGAAAATGGCACCGAAACCATCCGGCACGATGATTATATCGATACCTTTGAATTGCAAAATGCCACGCTTAACGTCATACGGGGCTGGACGCAGGCCATTTATGCTAATGCCTCGAACCTGAATGTCAGCGCGGACAGTACGATCCTGGGGACGGTCGTCGCTCAGAACGGCTCTAATGTGGCTGTCGATAACAGTCGTGTCACTGCTTCCGGGGCTTACGAAACTGGCGTAACGCTGCTCAGCAGCACTGCGCAGATCAACGACAGTATGATTTCCAGTGCCGATTACCATGGTTTACTGGTGAGCAAATTTACAAACTCAACCGATATATCCACCGCGACGGTCAATGGCAGTGTCCTGGTGGGAGCAACCGGTGGTGCAGTTGTTACTGGTGGCAGTGCGTTGGAGTTGGTGCGCAGTCAGTCAATCGGCACGGGCGCCGACAGCTTTGGGTTGAGGTTGGAGAGCTCGGCGGCACGGGCGTCTGGGAGCAATATTTCAGGCGGACGTAACGGTATTGAAATGTCGTTTGACCGGCATGCGCCCGGGCCTAATACCCTTATCCTGGACGATTCTCATGTCACCGGTACCACAGGTGCTGCGTTGCTCGTAGACGGTGCTCGGGGCCAGGGTGCGGTGGCGAATATCGAGGTACGCAACGGTTCGACGCTCACCGGTGGTAATGGCAACTTGCTGGAAGTCAAAGGCGGCTCGACGGCGAATATGAATATCGCCAATAGCCAGCTCAAGGGCGATGTCGTTGTCAGCAGTGGTAGCCAGGCTCACCTTCAGCTCACTGATCTCGCCTCATTGACTGGCCGCCTGGAAAACGTTTCGTCGTTGAGTCTTGGCGAGCAATCCATGTGGGTCATGACCGGCAATAGCCAGGTGGGTGATTTGCGCCTTGCCGATAGCACGGTCAAGTTTGGGGATAGCGATGCGTTCTATCAACTTGACCTCAAGAGCTTGTCGGGCCAAGGCACTTTTGTCATGGGCACTGATTTCGCTCAGGGCCTGACGGACTTCCTGAA
The DNA here is from genome assembly GCF_058797315.1 of Pseudomonas sp. GW823-FHT02F05. Taxonomy (NCBI): domain Bacteria; kingdom Pseudomonadati; phylum Pseudomonadota; class Gammaproteobacteria; order Pseudomonadales; family Pseudomonadaceae; genus Pseudomonas; species Pseudomonas sp. GW823-FHT02F05. Next base: position 384,630 of record NZ_JBXAJM010000002.1, on the reverse strand, counting down.
TATTACGGGTGACGCAACCGGCCATCACGACCTGTTGCTTACCAGCAGCGGTACAGAACCGGTAAACCCAGGTGATGTGCATATCGTTCACACGGGTGGCGGTGACGCACAGTTTGCGCTGGTAGGCGGTAATGTGGATGTTGGGGCCTGGTCCTATGGCCTCCGGCAAGACGGTAATGATTGGTTCCTTGACCCGAATAATCGCACTGTCAGCCCAGGCACCCGGTCGGTATTGGCCTTGTTCAACACTGCACCAACCGTGTGGTATGGCGAGATGACATCTTTGCGTAGCCGCATGGGAGAGATTCGGCATAACGGCGCCGCAGCCGGTGGTTGGTTGCGTGCCTATGGCAATAAATATGAGGTCAGTGGTGGTGATGCGGGTGCCTATGAACAAAGCCAGCGCGGGTTCTCCTTGGGGGCGGATACCCCCTTGGGAGAAGGCCAATGGCTGCTGGGGGTAATGGCGGGCCATAGTACTTCTGATCTGGATCTCAGTCGGGGTACTTCGGGTAGTGTGCAGAGTTACTACGCAGGTCTGTATGCCACTTGGTTGGATGAGGAGAGTGGTTACTATTTTGACGGCGTCATCAAAGCCAACCGCTTGAACAATGATTCCACTGTCGGTTTGAGCGACGGCAGGCAAGCGAAGGGCAAATACAGTACAAATGCCTTGGGTGCGTCTGTGGAAGCGGGCCGTCATATCAAGCTGGATAATGATTTCTTTATCGAGCCTTTCGCCCAAGCGTCCGTGGTTACAGTACAAGGCAAGAGCTATAGCCTGGACAATGGTCTCAAAGCCAAGGGTAGCCACACCGACTCCGTGCAGGGCAAGTTGGGGGTGACAGTAGGCCGCGACTTTATGTTGGATGACGGCAGTATGCTTCAGCCTTACTTGCGTGGTGGCGTTGCCCACGAATTTGCCAAGAGCAACAAGGTGTCGGTCAATAACCAGACATTTGACAATAATCTGTCGGGGTCTCGTGTCGAGGTCGGCGTGGGTGTCGCCCTGACACTGTCCCAAAATATGCAATTGCATGCAGATTTTGACTACGGCCAAGGCAAGCACGTGGATCAGCCATGGGGGGCAAATTTCGGCGTGCGATATAGCTGGTAATCAGGCAGTGCCACTGGATTTCAACGATGCTTGAAAACGCCCCGAGGTTCGGGGCGTTGACTTTCATGCCGGGGTTTATCGAGGTTGAACGGTATTGACACGGGTAGGTCTGCGCCGCGTGGTTCTATCGAGGCTGAACAGCATTTGCACACGCAGTTCTTGGTTGTTGACGTCCATAAGATAGACGTCGAGTGCGCCTGTGACCGTATGGTCGTCGGAATTATGAAAGAATTCGACGGTGCCTCGATGTGCTTGATAAGCCGGGAGGGGCGTTTCATTAATGGTCATCAGGATGACGGCTAACTGATGTTCGTCACTGTCTTTCTCCAACTGATAACGGCCGGAGTCCGTGGTAGTGGGGTACTTGAAAATGACCACCTGTCTTGACGTTTCTGTGGGCGGTATCTTCATGGCGCCTTCCGCCAGCCAGAAGTTGTTTTTCAATTCATGTTTGCGAAAGTCCGCCTTGAAGTTTTCGCTTCCGATCGAACCTTGAAAAAAACGTTCTGCGGATTCGTGGCGGGCAGCTTTTCGGGCATTGGCATTGCTCATGGTACGGTTCTCCTGCGATGGGCGGTACGTGTGTGTGCGATGAGGGCGGTTTTGATTAATCGTTGGCACGGGAGCTGATTTCAGGGACAGGTTGTCAACCACGAGGAAGGTGGTGCCTATCACTTCTAAGGTGATCTCAGTCACGCCTGCAGGGATGGTCAGCGACGACGTGTAATTATCCCAGTCGCCACCCCCCCGAAGTTCTATCTGTGGCGTGTTACCGGGTGCAATATGGAACATCGCGAAACCGTGCCCTTCGGTTGGCGTCATGGCATCGATGGAAAAATCATAGGTCTGGCCGGGTGTGACCGCGATCTCTTGTTCGATGGACCCCCCGAGGTTTGCCTGGCACTCGTTGTCGGAAAATGTCACGGAGGAGCCCACTGGCCGGTTGGCTATCCAATGATCGCCGTTGTCGGCGAAATCACCGTTACGGATCAACTCGACAGGGACGACCACGCCGCCGTCTTCCACCAGATGGAGGCTATCGAACCAGACGTCGCCAGCATCACCCATCAGTTGTAGCGTCAGCCCGGTGGTGCCGGTAGGTGGGCGAAAGGTGCTCACATGATGGGTCCAGCCATGGTTCCCTGTTAGCGTGATTGTTTCAGTCGCCCCCGAGGGCTGCCATACCAGTCGGGCTGACCCGGCGCCGTTATAGGTAATCAACGTGTACAGGCTGAAAGAGTAGGAGGCGGTATCGGAAACCGATATGTCTTGTTCCGCCCGGCCTCGCCCCGTGATCACGCAATGCTGGCGGGAAAAATCAACTCGGCCTGGAGCGGTGGCAGTAACGTTCCAATAGCGTTCACGATGGGCGAAGTTGCCATTGAGCACCAAGTTACTGTTCATTGGTTGTGTTGACATGGATCAGCCCCGTGCCCTTGGATGGGTTGGTTGTGAGCGATTCAATTCAGCGCCATAAGCACGCGCTGCACAACTGTCAGAACTAACAGGTTTGCCGGTCCATTCGTCGGTTTTTCTTTACCCATACGCTTAGCCAGGCCTAGCCAAACAACCCTGCCGCAATATTGATTGAGAACCCCAGGATCGCGGTATTGAACAGAAACCCGATCAACGATTGCCCCAGCACCACTTTACGCAAGCTACGGGTGGCAACACCCACGTCCGATGTCTGCACGGCCACGCCGATGGTGAAGGAGAAATACAGGAAGTCCCAATAATTGGGGGTGAGCAAGCCCTCGGCAAAGCGCAGCGCCGGCTCCTTGCCTTGCCAGGTGTAATAGAGCCTGGCGTAGTGCACGCTGAAAATCACCCCGATCAGCAGCCAGGAGCCGATCACTGTCAGCCCGGTAAAAGCGTAATGCAGCAGACGTTCGGAAGTGGCCAGGTCCTTGCTGCCCACCAGTTCGAAGGTGATGGTGGCCAGGCTGGCGATGGCGGCGATGCACACCATGAACAGCACCAGGCCGGCGTTCTCGTCTTCGACTTCGGCGATGCGCTTGACGTCTTCGGCCTTGGCGCGAATGGTCAACCAGAGCATCAGTATCAGGTAGGTCCAGACCCCGGCGTTCCAGCCGATCAGGATTTTGCTGGCAAGGGTGTCGGCCGGCACCAGGAGGCCGACCGCAAGGCCCAGTACGGCGGCGGATGAGAGGCGAGGGTGGGTGCGGGCGAGGAAGGGCATGGTGGCTCACAAAGAACGCTGGAAACCATAGCCTATCCCTGTAGGAGCGAGCGTGCTCGCGAAAAACTTCAAAACACCGCGTGCATCCAGACGGCCCGCGTTATCGTTGACGATCTTCGCGAGCAAGCTCGCTCCTACAGTGTGGGCATTACTGGCGCTTGCGCACCAGCTTCATCACCACCACGAAGAACACCGGCACAAACACCACCGCCAATGTCGCCGTGATCATTCCGCCAATCACACCGGTGCCAATCGCCTGCTGGCTGGCCGAGCTGGCCCCCGTAGCAATCGCCAATGGCACCACGCCGAGGATGAATGCCAGGGACGTCATGATGATCGGGCGCAGTCGCAACCGTGCCGCTTTCAAGGTGGCGTCGATCAAATCCTCGCCCTGGTCATACAGGTCCTTGGCGAACTCGATGATCAGGATCGCGTTCTTCGCCGACAGGCCGATGATGGTGATCAAGCCGACTTTGAAAAATACGTCGTTGGGCATCCCGCGTAGCGACACGGCCAACACCGCACCCAGTACCCCCAGCGGCACCACCAGCAACACTGAGGTGGGAATCGACCAGCTTTCATACAGCGCGGCCAGACACAGGAACACGATCAGCAGCGACAGGCCCAACAGCAGCGGGGCCTGGGAACCGGACAAGCGCTCCTGCAACGACAAGCCCGTCCATTCCTGGCCCAGCCCGGCGGGCAGTTGGCTGACCAGACGCTGGATTTCGTTCATGGCCTCGCCAGTGCTGTGCCCCGGCGCCGCTTCGCCGCTGATGGCGATGGCCGGGTAGCCGTTGTAACGGGTCAACTGCGTGGGGCCCTGGGTCCACTTGGCTTCGACGAAGGCTGAGAGCGGCACCATCTTCCCGGCGTTGTTGCGCACGTGGATTTTCATCAGGTCGGCCACCTGGCTGCGCTGGTCGCCTTCGGCTTGCACCACCACGCGCTGCATACGGCCCTGGTTGGGGAAGTCGTTGATATACGCCGAACCTATCGCCGACGACAGCACGTTGCCTACGTCGGCAAACGACACACCCAGGGCGTTGGCCTGCTTGCGGTCCACTTCCAGCTGCACTTGTGGTGCTTCAGCCAAGGCGCTTTCACGCACGTTGGCCAGGATCGGGCTTTTCGCTGCAGCGTCCAGCAATTCGGTACGTGCGGCCATCAACCCGGCGTGGCCGACGCCACCGCGGTCCTGCAAACGGAACTCGAAACCACTGGACGTGCCCAGGCCGTCTACCGGTGGCGGCAGGATTGCATAGGCAATCGCGTCCTTGAGCTCGCTGAAGGCTATGTTCGCGCGATCGGCGATCAAGGAAGCGGAGTCATCGCTGCCACGTTCTGACCAGTCCTTGAGCGTGGTAAACGCCAGCGCGGCGTTTTGCCCGGAACCGGAGAAGCTGAAGCCCATGATCATGGTGGTATCACCCACCCCAGGCTCGCCTGCGTTATGTGCCTCGATCTGTTCGGCCACCTGCACCGTACGGTTCTTGCTGGCGCCCGGCGGCAACTGGATATCAGTGATGGTGTAGCCCTGGTCTTCCACCGGCAGGAACGAGGAGGGCAGGCGGCTGAACAACAGGCCCATGCCCACCAGTAATACCAGGTAGATCAGCAGGTAGCGGCCGCTGCGCTTGAGGGCATAGGCCACCCAACCTTCGTAACGGTTGGTGAGTTGGTCAAAGCGCTGGTTGAACCAGCCGAAGAAACCACCCTTGGCATGGTGCTCGCCCTTGGCAATCGGCTTGAGCAAGGTGGCGCACAGTGCCGGGGTCAAGGTCAGGGCCAGGAAAGCGGAGAACAGGATCGAGGTGGCCATCGACAGTGAGAACTGCTGGTAGATCACGCCCACCGAACCCGGCATGAAGGCCATCGGCAGGAACACCGCCACCAGCACCAGGGTAATACCGATGATGGCCCCGGTGATCTGGCCCATGGCTTTCTTCGTCGCCTCTTTGGGCGACAGGCCTTCGGTGGCCATGATGCGCTCGACGTTTTCCACCACCACGATGGCATCGTCCACCAGGATGCCGATAGCCAATACCATGCCGAACATGGTCAGCACGTTGATCGAGAAGCCCAGCAGCAACATGGTGGCGAAGGTGCCCATCAGCGCGATCGGCACCACCAGCGTGGGAATCAAGGTGTAGCGCACGTTCTGCAGGAACAGGAACATCACCGCGAACACCAGCGCCATCGCCTCCAGCAAGGTGTAGATCACCTTGGTGATCGAGACTTTGACAAAGGGCGAAGTGTCGTAGGGAATCTTGTATTCCACATTGGCAGGGAAGTAGCGCGACAACTCGTCCATTTTCGCCCGCACCAGCGTTGCGGTACTCAATGCATTAGCGCCGGGCGACAATTGCACGCTGACGGCGGTAGACGGCTTGCCGTTCAGGCGGGTGGAGAACTGGTATTCCTGGCTGCCGACTTCCACCCGTGCCACATCGCCGATGCGCACGGTGGAGCCGTCGGGGTTGGCCTTGAGCACGATGTCGGCAAACTCCGCCGGAGTGGACAGTTGCCCCTTGACCAGCACCGCCGCGGTGATCTCCTGGGTGTGGGTGCCCGGCAAGTCACCGATGCTGCCCGCTGAGACCTGGGCGTTCTGGGCGCTGATCGCGGCGTTGACGTCGGCCGGCGTGAGGTTGAAACCGATCAGCTTCTGCGGGTCGATCCAGATACGCATCGCTCGCTCGGCGCCATACAACTGGGCCTTGCCGACCCCGTCCAGGCGCTTGAGCTCGTTCATCACGTTGCGCGCCAGGTAATCACTGAGCGCCACGTCGTCAAGCTTGCCGTCGTTGGACGTCAATGTGACCAACAGCAGGAAACCGGCGGAGACTTTTTCCACCTGCAAGCCTTGCTGAGTCACGGCCTGGGGCAGGCGCGGCTCGACGACCTTGAGGCGGTTCTGCACATCCACCTGGGCCATTTCCGGGTCTGTGCCCGGCTGGAACGTGGCGGTAATGGTCGCCGAGCCCAGGCTGCTCTGGGATTCGAAATACAGCAGGTGGTCGGCGCCGTTGAGCTCTTGCTCGATCAGGCTGACCACGCTCTCATCCAGGGTCTGGGCCGAGGCGCCGGGATACACCGCGTAGATTTCCACCTTGGGTGGCGCGACGTTGGGGTATTGCGCCACCGGCAATTGCGGGATCGCCAGGAAGCCCGCCAGCAGAATAAACAGGGCCACCACCCAGGCGAAGATCGGGCGGTCAATAAAAAACTGCGGCATGACGGGTTATTCCTTTACGAGCGGGCTGTCGTCCACTTCAACTTTTTCACCGGGGCGTGCGTGTTGCACGCCCTCGACGATAATGCGGTCGCCGGGCTTGAGGCCGCTGGTGACGATCCAGCGGTTGTCGATCACCGCACCCAACTCCACCGGTTGCTGGCTGACGGTCTGTTCGGCGTCCAGCAGCAACACCATCGGGATACCAGCGCTGTCACGGGTGATTGCGCGTTGCGGCACGCTGATACCTTGTTTGTCCACGGCCTGTTCCACGCGCACCCGCACAAAGCTGCCGGGCAACAGGTCGAGGTCCGGGTTGGGGAACTCGCTGCGCAGGATGATCTGCCCGGTGCCCGGGTCGACGCTGATGTCAGCGAAGAGCAATTTGCCTGGCAACGGGTACAGGCTGCCGTCGTCCTGGATCAAGGTGGCCTTGGCCTGGTCCTGGCCGACCTGCTTCAAGCTGCCGGCACGAAAGGCGCGGCGCAGGTCGTTCAGCTCACGGGTGGACTGGGTGAGGTCGGCGTGGATCGGGTCCAGTTGCTGGATAATCGCCAGCGGCGTGGCTTCGTTCTGGCCGACCAGCGCGCCTTCGGTCACCAGGGCGCGGCCAATGCGCCCGGAAATCGGTGCGGTCACGGTGGCATAGCCCAGGTTCAGCCTGGCACGCTCGACGGCGGCCTTGTTGGCGGCCACTTCGGCGTTGGTCTGGCGCAGGGCGGCGCGGGCGTTGTCGTACTCCTGGCCGCTGATGGCGTTGCCTTCGACCAGTTGGCTGTAGCGCTGTTCTTGCAGGCGCGCCTGGAACGCATTGGCCTCGGCCTTGCTCAGGTTGGCCTGGGCACTGTCCAGGTCGGCCTTGAACGGCGCCGGGTCAATACGGAACAACACGTCGCCTTGCTTGACGTCGTGGCCTTCGTTGAACACCCGCTGCATGACCACCCCGGCGACCCGGGCGCGTACTTCGGCGATACGCGGTGCGGCGATGCGCCCGCTCAGTTCGCTGGTAATTGAGAGGGGCTTGGCCTGCAGGGTTTCGATCCGCACTTTGGCCAGGGGCATTTGTGGCGCCTCGTCTGCCGACTGACCACACGCGCTCAGCGCCAGTGTGAGGGCCAACAGGCAAAACGGCGCAAATAGATTCTTCGACATGCTCTTATCCCAATATTGACTGGCGCATCCTAGGGGCACCTGCGCCGTGGTGCTGTGAAGCTGTGTAGCGGGTCTGTGAAGAAGTGTAAGGTACGGCGCGCAGGGCGTCGGGGGCGTATATCCTTGCACAATCCTGCAACACACCAACAAACAGCATTATTTGGAAACACCATGCCCAACATCCTCCTGGTGGAAGACGACGCCGCACTCTCCGAGCTGATTGCCAGCTACCTGGAACGCAATGGCTACCACGTCAGCGTGCTCAGCCGCGGCGACCATGTCCGTGAACGCGCACGCCTGAACCCGCCGGACCTGGTGATCCTCGACCTGATGCTGCCGGGCCTCGACGGCCTGCAGGTGTGCCGTTTGCTGCGCGCCGATTCGGCGGGGCTGCCGATCCTGATGCTGACCGCCCGCGATGACAGCCACGATCAGGTTCTGGGGCTTGAGATGGGCGCCGACGACTACGTGACCAAACCCTGCGAGCCGCGCGTATTACTGGCCCGGGTGCGCACATTGCTGCGTCGCAGCAGCCTGTCCGAACCCCAGGTGGCCAGCGACCAGATCGTCATGGGCAACCTCTGCATTGATCTGTCCGAACGCACCGTGACCTGGCGCGAACAGGCGGTCGAGCTGTCCAGTGGTGAATACAACCTGCTGGTGGTGCTGGCCCGGCATGCCGGCGAAGTGCTCAGCCGCGATCAGATCCTGCAACGCCTGCGCGGTATCGAGTTCAACGGTACCGACCGTTCGGTGGACGTGGCCATCTCCAAGCTGCGACGCAAGTTCGACGACCATGCGGGCGAGGCGCGCAAGATCAAGACAGTGTGGGGCAAGGGGTATCTGTTCAGCCGTTCCGAGTGGGAATGCTGAATCATGTTTCGCGTACTGCTGCGCCTCTACCTGATCACCATCGTCACCTACAGTGCGGCGATTTACCTGATTCCCAAGCTGGTGATCCAGCTGTTCGAACACCGCTACATGGACTACAACATCGAACAGTCCCGCGGCCTGCAAAAACTCATGGTCAAGCAGTACCAGCGCGCACCGGTGGAGCGCTGGTCCCAGGTGACCGACCAGTTGAGCCGCGATTTTGCACCCTTGAAAGTGCAACTGTTGCTGCGCCAGGACGCCCGCTACACCCCTGAGGAAGAACAGCTGCTGGAGCAAGGCAAGCCAGTGATCCGCCTGGGCGAATGGGGCTGGATGGAGGAAATCAGTTCGCCGATCAACCAGCAGTTCGCGGTCAAGCTGACCGTACCGCCAGACCCGTTGGACATGAACCTGCTGTACTGGTCGATGAACGTGCTGGTCGGTGCCGCCTTGCTGGCGTGCCTGCTGGTGTGGCTGCGTCCGCACTGGCGTGACCTGGAGCGTTTGAAAAGTACCGCCGCGTTATTGGGCAAGGGCCATCTGGAGGCGCGTACGGGGCTCGCACCCAGCTCCAGCATCGGCGGCCTGGCGGCGGTATTCGACACCATGGCCGACGATATCGAGCGCCTCTTGAACCAGCAGCGCGATTTGCTCAATGCGGTCTCCCATGAACTGCGCACACCGCTCACCCGCCTGGATTTCGGGCTGGCCCTGGCGCTTTCCGAAGATTTGCCCCCGGCCAGCCGCGAGCGCCTGCAAAGCCTGGTGGCGCATATTCGGGAGCTGGATGAGCTGGTGCTGGAATTGCTGTCTTACAGCCGCCTGCAAAACCCGGCGCAATTGCCCGAGCGGGTAGAAGTGGCGCTCGACGAGTTTATCGACAGCGTGTTGGGCAGCGTCGACGATGAGCTGGAGAACCCCGATATTGTCATCGATGTGGTCCTCGATTGTGCCGTGGAGCGCTTCAGCCTCGACCCGCGCCTGACTGCCAGGGCCTTGCAGAACCTGCTGCGCAATGCGACGCGCTACTGCGACAAACGCATCCAGGTGGGCGTGCGGGTATGCCCCAAAGGCTGTGAAATCTGGGTGGACGACGATGGCATCGGCATACCGGCGGAGCAGCGCGAGCGCATCTTCGAGCCGTTCTACCGCCTGGACCGTAGCCGCGACCGCGCAACCGGTGGCTTTGGCCTGGGCCTGGCGATCAGCCGGCGCGCCCTGGAGGCCCAAGGCGGCACTTTGACGGCCTTGGCGTCTCCCTTGGGTGGGGCGCGGTTTCGTGTGTGGCTACCTAACCTTTCGTGATCAAAGCACTTTGACTGCGCGGCCGATCCCGTGGATCGGCCCGGTGGGTTTGCCGGTGGGCGAGCCATTGGGCCCTTCCAGCGTCAGTTCAAACAACTGGTTCGGCGCCAGCGGCGGCAGCTTGTCCAGCGGCACCGACAAGGTCTGCCCCGGCTTGACCAGCCCCAGGGATACGGGCCCCTGCCAGCCATCGCCCTTGGTCCAGAACTCCAGGGCTTTGTCGGCAGGAATCTCGATCACCCCTAGTGGAATCAACTGGATCTGCTGATTATCACTGGCCTGCACCACCCAGCCCGGTGCCTGGCTTTGCGGCGCCATCAGCACCACCACGAAGCTGGGTGTGGTGATGGGCGGGCGCGTCAGTAATAAAGCCGCCAGCACCACGCTTGCCATCAGGCCCGCGGCAGAAAGCCCGCGCCAGAACGCCAGCAGGTTCCACCACGCCACGCTCGTTTCGGGGGCTTTGATTCCGCGTTCAATGCGCCGCCACAGCTGTGCCGAAGGCGGCACCGGTTGTGCCAGCGCGACCAGAGGCAACAGACGCTGCTCCCAGGCATCCACCGCTGCACGCAGTGCCGCATCATGGGCCAGGCGTTGTTGCACCTCTGCGCGCTGTTCGGCGGGCAGTGTCCCCAGCACGTATTCACTGGCCAGTTCATCCAGGCTGTCGTTCATGCCATGCACTCCCGCAAGGCGGCGAGGCTGCGTTTGATCCAGGCTTTGACGGTACCCAGAGGGGTACTGAGTTTTTGCGCAATTTCGCTGTGGGAGTAACCGTCCACATAGGCGTGCAGGATGCAGGTGCGGCGTGTCGGGTCGAGCTGCTCCAGGCACTGGTGGATCTGCCCGGAGCGTGCCGCAAACTCAACGGTCTGGGCAGGCTCTGCCATCGGTTCATACTGGTCGTCCAGTGGCACGTCACGCCCGGCGCTGCGTACAACGTCCAGGGCCAGGTGGCGAGTCACGCTGAACACCCAACCCCGTGCGGAACCTCGCAGGGGGTCGAAACTGCGCGCGCCGTGCCAGATCTTGATAAAGGCGTCATGCACGATGTCCTCGGCCAGTGCCTTGTTGCGGGTAATGCGCAGCGCCACACCGAGCAAGCGGCTGCTGTCCTGCTCATAGAGTTGGTGCAGGGCGCGATGATCGCCGCGGGCGCAGGCTAACAGGCACACTTCATAATCAAAGATGATTTCAGCCAAACCAGAATTCCTGCCACTGAGGAGACGTCTACGCGTGGTAGGCGCGAGGTTGCTCGCGCCTACCTGGCCAGCGTAGCTGAGTTTGCTCAGTTGGCGGCCCAGAAGATGTAGTCCGCCTGGTATTTCACCCCTTCCTTGGCGCCTTTGTTCGCCGTGGTGCATGGCGTAGCGGGAGCGACTCCGCCCTTGAGGGCAACCCGCTGGATATACGCCACGCCACTCATCGCACCTTTGCCCTCGGCCGGGTTGGCCTTGACCAGTTGATAGGGCAGGTTACCGGGGCTCGACGGCGCCACGGCCAATTGCGTGCCGGTGATGGTCGAGCCGTCCTTGGCCTGCCACGTGGCAGGTGGGCCGAAGTAGGTGCCGACCTGCTGGCCATTACGGTCGTTCAACACGGCTTTGGGGCCGACGAAGGTCCACTCGGTCTGGCCGGCAGCGCTGGCCTTGTCGCGGCATTCATAGGTGATTTCGCCGACCCCGGTGGTTTGCATCGCCACCTTGTGGCCATCCGGCACCTTGATGCTGTCCGGCAGGCCCGCCTGGGCAAACGCCGACGGTGCGGCGAGGAGCAAGCTGGACAGGCACAGCAGTGTTTTAGCGTTCATGGTGTTTCTCCATTGGGTAGAACAGCAGGGTTACGTTGATGACTACGGCCCAGGCCCGCCCATTGGATGCAGGGCTTTGCGAAAAAAGTGAAGATTTCCAAAAAAGCATAAACTCAGATCGCATCGGTATAAGTGGTTATAAGAAAAATCGCTATCCTGCGGCCAGAAATTTATAAGGCCTCGGGTAGCTGGAATGGATGTAGGTAATATTGGTTTCGTGGTTGCCGGCCTGATCGTGGGTTTTATCGTGGGCATGACGGGGGTGGGCGGCGGTTCGCTGATGACCCCGATCCTGCTGTGGTTTGGCATCAACCCAGCCACTGCGGTGGGCACCGACCTGCTGTACGCCGCGATCACCAAGTCCGGTGGTGTGCTGGTACACAGCAAGAACAAGAACATCGACTGGACCATCACCGGCTGGCTCACCCTGGGCAGCGTGCCGGCGGTGTTGCTGACGTTATGGTTCCTGGCCAGCCTGCACACCGACCCCAGCGCGATGAACGCGGTGATCAAGCAGGCCCTTGGCGTGGTATTGCTGCTGACGGCCCTGGCGATCCTGTTCAAGAAAAGCCTGTTGGCCTTTGCCCAGCGTCATGCTGGCGACTCCTACCATCTGCGCCCGCGCAATCTGAATGCGCTCACTGTTGTGACAGGTGCGATCCTTGGCACCATGGTGGCCCTGACCTCGATCGGCGCCGGCGCCCTCGGCACGGTGGCGCTGTTTATCCTGTACCCGTTCCTGGCCACGCGGCGCCTGGTTGGCACCGAGATCGCCCATGCCGTGCCCCTGACCTTGGTGGCGGGCCTGGGCCATGCCAGCATGGGGAACATGGACTGGCATCTGCTGGGCTTTTTGCTGATGGGGTCGCTGCCGGGGATCTACGTTGGCAGCCATATGACCGGCAGGATTCCCGACGGGGTACTGCGGCCGTGCCTGGCGGTGATGTTGATGGCGGTGGGGTACAAGTTGGCGTTCTGAGTGAGTGGCCTGACACCCCACGATCCAAATGTGGGAGCTGGCTTGCCTGCGAAGGCGGCCTCACAGTCGACACCGTTATACCGAGTACATATCCATTCCTGCGGTAACGGCCACCTAGGGGTCCGCCCTTACGGCGGGTCACTTTGGAAAAGCCCCAAAGTAACCAAAGGGCTCTTGCCCCACCACTCGGCACCTCGCTTAGGCTCGGTGTGCCCGTAATCCGCCAGTGATTTGGGGGGCCGCCGCCACGCGCCATCCATGGCGCGGGGCAGCTAAACCGGCATCCCTGCCGGTTTACCCCCCAAATCCCTGTCGAATTCCGGCCAGCGTGGTTTAACGGGGCGCCTGAGATCAAAAGCAGATCAAGATCAAGAGCGACTCGCTTCGCATCGTGGGTACGCTTGGTGCTGGTCGCAACTGTTGCTCCAGCAACAGCAGATCCACAAACTGCTGCGATCCCAGACACTGGCAAGCCATCGCTTCAATCCCCCTTTTTTTCCGCAACCCCCAGGCTACGGGCATTTGCCTGCCCCTGGCACGCTTGCTGCGTAAGCCCTTGTAAATCCCTTGTACGAGGTACCGTCCGATGAGTCAGCAAGCCGTGAAATTTGCCTATTGGGTGCCCAACGTCAGCGGTGGGTTGGTCGTCAGCAAGATTGAACAACGCACCCACTGGGGTATTGATTACAACCGCAAACTGGCGCAACTGGCGGAGGCGGCGGGTTTTGAGTATGGCTTGACGCAGATTCGCTTCACCGCAGGTTACGGTGCCGAGAACCAGCATGAGTCTGTGGCGTTCAGCCATGCGTTGCTGGCGGCGACCACCACCCTCAAGGTCATCGCGGCGATCCTGCCCGGGCCGTGGCAACCGGCGTTGGCGGCCAAGCAATTGGCGACCATCGACCAACTGACCAATGGCCGTATTGCGGTGAATATCGTCAGTGGCTGGTTCAAGGGCGAGTTCCAGGCCATTGGCGAACATTGGTTGGAGCATGATGAGCGCTATCGGCGTTCCGAAGAGTTTATCCGTGCTCTCAAAGGCATCTGGACCCAGGACGATTTCACCTTCAAGGGCGATTTCTATCGGTTCAACCAATACACCCTCAAGCCCAAACCCCTGGGCCAGCCGGAAATCTTCCAGGGTGGCAGTTCGCGGGCGGCTCGGGACATGGCGGCGCGGGTGTCGGATTGGTATTTCACCAATGGCAACACGCCTGAAGGGGTCAAGGCCCAGGTCGATGATATCCGTGCCAAGGCCGCTGCCAACCAGCATTCGGTGAAGGTGGGCGTGAACGCCTTCGTGATCGCCCGCGACACGGAGGAGGAGGCACGGGCGGTGCTGGCGCAGATTATCGACCAAGCCGACCCGGAGGCGGTCAACGCCTTTGGTGACGCGGCCAGGCAAGCGGGCAAGGCGTCGCCGGAGGGCGAGGGGAACTGGGCCAAGTCCAGCTTTGAGGACCTGGTGCAATACAACGATGGCTTCAAGACCAACCTGATTGGCACCCCGCAGCAGATCGCCGAGCGCATCGTGGCACTCAAGGCCGTGGGTGTGGACTTGGTGCTGGCAGGCTTTCTGCACTTCCAGGAAGAGGTGGAGTATTTCGGCAAACGCGTATTGCCGCTGGTGCGCGAGCTTGAAGCCAAGGCCACTGTAGGAGCGAGCTCGCTCGCGAAAAACGTCAACGAAGAAGTGGGTAGCCTGGTTTAACGCGCAGTCCTTGAGGCCTTCGCGAGCAAGCTCGCTCCTACAGGGTGTGAAGGTTTTGAGTGGCTTGCAAGGTCAACACCTCAAACCCGTCCGCCGTCACCGCCACGGTATGTTCCCATTGCGCCGAGAGGCTGTTGTCCTTGGTGACCACCGTCCAGCCGTCTTTCAGGCTGCGGGTTTTGGCGCTGCCCTGGTTAAGCATCGGTTCGATGGTAAACACCATGCCTTCGCGCAGTTCCAGGCCGGTGCCAGGCCGGCCGAAGTGCAGAATTTGCGGTTCTTCGTGCATTTGTCGGCCGATGCCGTGGCCGCAGTATTCGCGCACCACGCTGTAGCCGTTGGCTTGCGCATGGCTCTGGATAGCATGGCCGATATCGCCCAGGCGCGCCCCGGGCTTGACCTGGCGTATACCGGCCCACATCGCCTCGAAGGTCATGTCCACCAGGCGCCTGGCCTTGGGCGTCACGTTGCCGATCATGTACATCTTGCTGGAGTCGGCAATGAAGCCGCCTTTTTCCAGGGTGATGTCGATGTTGATGATGTCGCCGTCCTTGAGCAATTGCTTGGCGCTGGGCATGCCGTGGCACACCACTTCGTTGATCGAGGTGTTGATGCAGAAGGGGTAGTCGTACTGCCCAAGGCTGGCAGGGCGGGCCTTGAGGTCATTGCGGATGAAGGCTTCGACGGCGCTGTCCAGCTCCAGGGTAGAGCGGCCGGCGGCGACGAAGCCGTCGAGCATGTCGAAGACTTGCGCCAACAGGCGCCCGGCTTCACGCATTACGGCCAATTGTGCGGGAGTCTTGATCATCAGCTGCGCCCTCGGATCAGGTCGGGTTTGTCCAGCAACAGCTTGTTGATCAGCTCGTTGTAGGGCAGGTGCGGGTTGAGTTCGGCGAGCAGGCCGATCTTGATCCAGAACTCGGCCTGGGCGTTGATGGAGCGGTCCATGGCGGCGCTGGCCAGGCGCAGTTGTTCGTGCAGCTGATCGGTGATCTTGACGATGCCCATAAGGTTCACTGTGTTTAATTGATATACGAATCGTATATGTTTCGTATGTTTATCGCAAACCGCCTTCGGCTGAACGGTGATGGGTTGATTGGTTGCGATATGTTGCCGAAAAAAGGATTTCCACATAAACGCCGGTCCCCACGCTGCGGGTTAAACGTTTAATCGATGTAGTTCGACGATGATGCCAAACAGGTTGTCTTCTTTAATATGAGCAAGCGGTTTGCTTATGAGGAAAGGTTACAACCACCACAGTTTTTGCCGAGTAGGCTTACTGATTGAAAGCGTCTTCCAGGGTTGGCAAGACGTGGCAGGCAAGTGCCTGTCGGATACATATAACTGTTGGCAGTCTCAAAAAAGGAGAGGTTAGCCATGCTTTCAGAACTAGAGCTTCGCAGCATCATTGAAGGGAGTTTCCTGCCTAAACGGTGCGAATGCACCAAAGCCGAAGATGCCTCGTTGACGATCAAGGTCTACGACGACCGCGACCGGGACCGGGTGGATTTGGAAGTCAAAGGTATACACCCTGACAAGCTCGACAGCAGTCGAGCGATTTGCAACCTGATCACCGGGTTGCGTGAGGACCTCAAGCAAAGCCACGCACCGGTACTGCAACGAGCCGGCGCGCGCGGTTATTACTAGCGGATGCTTGAGTGTAAGTTGACCCCATGGGCCTGGTAGTTGCCAGGCCCAATGTTGACGTCCTTCCTGTTTACCAGCGCACTCTTACGCCGAGATTGCCACTGACACCCTCAAAGTTGTTGTCGTCCAGTTGGGTGCCATAGTTACCCTCCATATAAACGCTGAACGCGGATGACAATTGAGCTACAACACCGACACCAATATCAGCCGTGGAGGACTTGTGATCGCTCTTGATCCGGTCCACCTTGTCGAACGTCACCGTGTCGCTACCGCCGAAGGTGTGCCAGACATTCGCCCGTAGGTACGGCTCCACGGGTGTGTTGCTGACCAGATAGCGGCCCTTGAGGCGTGCGCCGATGCGGCCGGTCCAATACTCCTGGGAGTCGAAAGAGACCTTGGAAATGCCATCGTGCTGACTGTCCAGATCGATCTTCTGGCCGATGACTTGGGCCTGAGGTTCCATCTCCCAATGCTCGGACAGCCTGAACGGGTAGCCGGCCTCGGCGGATAACGCCAAGGCGTGGCCCTTGGTATCCATCTTCACCCCTCGGTCGGACTTGTTGTCGCCATCCAGGCGGGTACCCATGGCCACCAGGTCGACGTACCAGCCGGTCGGATCGGTGAGTGTCCAGTAAGCGCCGAAGTTGTCGCCGTCGAGTTTGACCCGCCCGGAGCGATGGTTCTGCCAGCCCATTGCAAAGCCCTTCACGTCGCCGCGCAGGCGGCTCTGGCCGATAAAGAGGCCAAGGCGTTGCGTCTGCCCGCCGCTGGTTTCGGCGGCGTAAAGGTCATGGCCAACCTGATAGCCCTTGACCGTGCCGTCAAAATTCGGCGCCACGGTGCCCGACCAGCTTTTGTTGAAATCACTGCCATAGGCGCGGCCCCAACCTGCCGGCACTGCACCGGTCTCGGTCAGCAGGCTTTGCTCGCCCTGGCGTTCATGGAAGGTGCCCAGAGCCTGCAACGTCATCAGTTGCGCAGCGGGGATGTCTACGGAGTAGACCGGAACTTCCAGGCGATACAGTGGAATCGGCGCGGCACCTGCCACGGCGGTAGGAAGCACAGGGTTACTCGCCGCCGATTGCGGCGACGTGGCCGCGGCGACTTGGCTGGGCGGTGGCGCGGCAGGCTCGATCGGGGGCTGCGGTTGCGCAGTGGGTGGTTCCACAGAAGGTTCATCCGAATCCACTACAGGTGGAGTGGCGGGTATCGGCGGCACCGGCACCACCACGGGCGGTGTCGGCGGTACGGGTGGGACCGCAGGCGGTTGCACGGCCACCACCGAGGAACGAAGGAACCAGCTGTTTTCTGTATTGGCGGTGGTGCCGCCCTTGAACAGCAGGTATTCATAAGCTCCGGCGGAGACCGAGCCCTTCAAGGCGAACGCATCGTTGGTGCTGACGGCGCCGTTGAGCGCCTGGACCACTTCGATACCGTTGTTCTGGGTCAGCCCGCCGATACCGCCGAGGTTGTTGACGCTCAATTGGGTGTGACCGCTGATGTTGCCGTCGGACACTACCAGCTTGTCGGTGGCAGAGTTTTCGTCGCCCAGTACGGTCTGCAGGTGCAACTGGCCGTTGTTGCCCACGTAGTTGCCATGCACCGTCAATACGCTGGTCGCGCTGTTGTCGGTGGTCATGTCGACAGTGCCGGCGTTATTGAGCGTCGCCAGTTGCCCGGCGGTGTAGGGGCGGATGCTGCCTTGGGTCACGGCCAGGGTACTGCTGCCGTCGATGTTGAACGTGCCGGTATTGCTGCCACTGTCACCGAGGAAAAAATCCCCGGCCAGGTCCAGGCGTGAGTGGTTGGTGAGGTTGACGGTCTCCCAGCCGATATAGCGGGCCGCGGTGCTGGATGTCGTTGTGTCGAAGGTCAATTCATCGTTGCCCAGGCCACCATCGACGGAGGGTGTGGTGGCCAGCAGGCTTTCATTCAAGCCGCGCAGCAGGGCGGTGTCGTCACCATCGCCCATCAACACCGAGGACTTGATCTGCCCACCGTCAAGCCACCGGAAAGTGTCGTTGCCGACGCTGGCACGGATCTCACCACTGATCACGCCGCCACTCACGGTAATGCTGTCGTCACCACCGCTGGTGCTGATATTGCCGCCGATGCTGCCAGCGGAAATGATGATGGTGTCAGTATCAAAACCGGTGACCAGGTTGCCCAGGATGGCGCCTCCGGACATGTCATAGAGGTTCTTGTCCAGCTTCATATTCACTCGGCCAATCGTGCCACCGCTCTGGTAGGCCACATCGCCGTCCTCAAAGGCATCGACGATGGTGCCTCCCTCCATCCTGAAGGTGTCGAGCCCATCGCCGTGGAACAGCGCCTGTATTTGCCCTCCGAGCATGACGAAGTCATCGATGCCAGCCCCTTGTTGCACCGCGCCGGTGATCTGCCCGGACTCTATGCGCACCGTATCCACGCCAGGGCCAAAGGTGACATTACCGTTGATGGTGCCGGTGCCGCCTGCGGGGAGGGTCAGATGGTTATCCCCGGAAAGGTCGGTAAGGCCGGGACTGCTGCCGCTGTCGCATGTATAGGTATCGTTACCGGTTCCCGGGGTGAGAACGCAGGCGGCATGAGAGGGTTGAGGGATCATGTACTGCAGTGAGATGAGGCCGACAGCTAAAACGGCCCGGGTCGAGAAACCACTGGGCTTTTGCATGGGTGTGTCCTGGGTTTGTTGTAATAACTGCTCCTGTTTTTGGGTTTAGCACAGTTTTCCAGTAGCGCAATTTTTTATGCATGGCGCGCAGGCCACGGAATACGTGGCCTGCGTGATGGCACTTTGAGTTTTGGCCGCTCAGCTCAAGCCAGTTGTTGACGATAGGGCAGGTCTGGGCCGGTCTTGCCGCAGGTCAGTGCGGCAGCCCGAATCGCGAAGCCCAGCATGGCGTCGATCTGCTCGCGACTGAGGCTTTGCAGCCCGTCAACCGAATCCAACTGCTGTTCCGTGAGCCACGCAATCAGCGCCGCCTGGAAGGTATCACCAGCGCCCACCGTATCGGCCATCACCACCTTGACGGCTGGTTGCGACCAGGTGCCATGCTGGCGGCTGAACACCGACGCGCCATCGCCCCCACGGGTGAGGAACACCAGTTGGCAACGGTGGTGTAGCCAACCTTGCAGCACGCTTTCCGGTGTCTGGTCGGGGTAGAGCAGGTGAAGGTCTTCGTCGCTGACCTTGATCAGGTCGGCGTGTTGCACCAGCTCTGCGACGCGTGCGCGCCACAGGTGAATATCGGGCTGCGGGTTAAGGCGCACGTTGGGGTCGAGGCTGATCAAGCGCTTGCCGCTTTCACGCTTGACCAGGCTGAGCAGTGTGTCACCAATCGGTTGCACCACCAGCGAAAACGAGCCCACATGCAGCCCGCGAATCTCGTCGCCCAAAGGTGGCAAGTGGGTCAGTTGCAATTGCCGGTCGGCACACCCTTCGCCGCGAAAGCTGTACTGCGGCGAGCCATTGGCGCCCACGGCTACCATCGCCAGGGTGGTCGGCGCGTCGAACTCAACCAGAAAGCGTTCGCTGATACCTTCGTCTTTCAGTACTTGCTGCAAGCGCCGTCCAAGGTAATCGGTGGACAGGCCGGCGAAGAACCCCGACTCGATCCCCAGGCGGCGCAAACCCACCGCGACGTTGAACGGCGAGCCACCGGCAATCGCCTTGTAATTGAGCTTGGCGGCCTGCCCGCTGGCATCCTCCTCGCTGAAGAAATCAAACAGCGCTTCACCACACACCAGATACATAGTTGCTCGCTCTTAAAGGGTTGCCACGTGCTGTTGATAACGCTGATACGCCTGTTGATAGGCACTGACATTGGCGGCCACGGGTAAGGTGCGGCTGGCCGGGTCAATGCTCACGCATTTGTCGCACAGGCTGGCCAGCGGTTCGCCGCTCTGGCACCACGCCGCCTGGATCGCCGCGCCCAGGGCGGCGGCCTCGCTCTGTTCGGTACACACCACTTCGGTGTGCATGATATCGGCGACCATCTGCCGCCACAGCTGGCTTTTCGAGCCGCCACCGATCAGGCGGATGCTCTGGCTTTGCAGGCCGGTCTGGCGCAGCAGGTCCAGGCCATAACGCAGGCCGAAGGTGGTGCCTTCGACCACCGCGCGGCACAGGTTGGCGCGGGTCAGGTTGGTCATGGTCAGGCCCTGCAGGCTGCCGGTGGCGTGGGGCAGGGCGGGTACGCGTTCGCCGTTGAGGAACGGCAGCATGCTCACGCCATCGGCGCCGATGGGTGCCTGTTCGACCAGGGCGTTGAAGGTGTCGAGGTCCAGTTCGAACAGCTCGCGAATCGCCCCGGTGGCGTTAGTCAAGTTCATGGTGCAGATCAGCGGCAGCCAACCGCCGCTGGAGGAGCAGAAGGTCGCCACCGAGGCTTGGGGGCTGATGTTTGGCTGGTCGGCAAAGGCATACACGGTGCCCGACGAGCCCAGGCTCATGGTGATCACGCCGGGGGCGATATTGCCGGTGCCAATGGCGCCCATCATATTGTCACCGCCACCACTGGACACCACCGCGTCGGGGTTGATGCCCAGGCGCTCGGCAATGGCCGGCAGGATCGTGCCCACCGCTTGGTCGGCCTCGATCAGTGTCGGCAAAGCGGCTTGCAGGCGGCCACTGGGGTCGATGTGCTGGAGCAACGCCACATCCCATTCCCGGCGGCGCACGTTGAAGTAACCGGTACCCGACGCATCGCCATACTCGGCGCAGGCGCGGCCGGTGAGCCAGTAGTTGAGGTAGTCGTGGGGCAGCAGGATATGGGCAATGCGCGCGAAGACTTCCGGGTGCTGTTCACGGGTCCAGAGCAGCTTGGACACCGTGTAGCCTGGTGCGATGGCCACGCCCAGGCGCTCCAGGGAGCCGCGTTCGCCACCCAGATGCTGCAGCAGCCGGTCGTTCTCCGGCGTGGTTTCGGTGTCGCACCACAGCTTGGCCGGGCGCAGCACTTGGCCATGATCATCCAGCAACACCAGGCCGTGTTGCTGGCCGGATACGCCGATGCCGAGGATGTCCTGGCCATCCACGCCGGCCTGTTGCAGGGCGCGATGGGTGGCCGCGGTGAAGGCGTCCAGCCATTCCTGGGTGTGTTGTTCACGACGGCCATTGGCGCCGCTGATCAAGGTGTGCGCCGCGGCGCCCAGGCCCAGCACCTTGCCGCTGGACGCATCGAGGACGATGGCCTTGGTGCCCTGGGTGCCGCAGTCGATGCCGAGGTAGAGGTTTTGCTGGGTCATGATGGAGTGCTCAGCAGTCTTATTGTTGGATTGAAAATACGGTCAATGTGGGAGCTGGCTTGCCTGCGATAGCGGTCTGGCAGTCACCGCAGGGTTGACTGGACCACCGCTCTCGCAGGCAAGCCAGCTCCCACATGTTTAATCCGGTTTGTTCAGGAGGTTTTGCAGTGTGGCTGTGACGCCTTTGTCGCGCAGGCTTTCGTAGCAACGTTCGAACGCTGCCACAAACGCCGCCGACTTGGGAATAGCCGTGCCAAAAATCTCTTCCACCCCCAGCAACCGCTGGCTGATCAGCGCGTCATCGCTCACCAGCTCCTGGCAGAACGCTGCCCGTGGGTCCGGGATGCTGTAGTGCGCGCCGTTTTCATCCACGCCTTTCAAATACAGCGCCCAGGCCGCCACCACCAGGGCGGCACGGTCCGTGTCGCGGCCGTCGGCAATCAGGCGGTTGATGGTCGGCACGGTGAACTTGGGAAACTTCGATGAACCATCGGAGCATACGCGCTCCAACTGGTCGGCAATCGCCTGGTTGGAAAAGCGATCCACCAGGGTCTGCTTGTATTCGGTCAGGTCGATACCAGGTACCGGCGCCAGGTTCGGCGTGACGTCCAGGTCCATGTAGGCGCGCATATACGCCACGAACAGGGGGTCGTTCATGGTCTCGTGAACGAACCGGTAGCCCTTGAGGAACCCCAGGTACGTGAGGGCCAGGTGGCTGCCGTTGAGCAGGCCGATCTTCATTTCTTCATAAGGCGTGACGTCATCGGTGAACTGCACGCCGACCTTTTCCCAGGCCGGGCGGCCGTTGACGAATTTGTCTTCCAGCACCCACTGCACAAACGGCTCGCACACCACCGGCCAGGCATCGTCGATCCCGTGCTGGTCGTGCAGTTGCAGGCGGTGGGCGGTGCTGGTCATTGGCGTGATGCGGTCAACCATGGCATTCGGGAAGCTCACGTTGGCCTTGATCCAGTCATGCAGGCCCGCGTCGTGCAGGGCGGCGAAGGCCAGCAAGGCCTTGCGGGTGACGGCGCCGTTGTGAGGCAGGTTATCGCAGGACATCACCGTAAAGGCCGGGGTGCCAGCGGCGCGGCGCTGGGTGAGCGCAGCGCAGATAAAGCCGAACACGGTTTTCGGCGCTCTCGGGTGCGCCAGGTCATGCTGGATCTGCGGCAGGTGGGCCATGAACTCGCCGTTGCTGTCATCGATGCAGTAGCCGCCTTCGGTGATGGTCAGCGAGACGATGCGGATCTGGGGGCTGGCAAGTTTATCGATGAGCGCCTGGGCGCCGTCTTCGGCCAGCAGCATGTCGCTGATCGAGCCGATCACGCGCACTTGCGTGTCGTCGGTGTCGCCCAGTTCATACAGGGTGAACAAATAATCCTGGCCGGCCAGGTCATCGCGGGCCTTGCGGTCTTCACTGCGCAGGCCGACGCCGCAGATGCCCCAGTCCAGGCCCTCGCCGGTGTTCATCAGGGCATCGGTGTAGAACGCCTGGTGCGCACGGTGGAAACCGCCGACGCCAATGTGCGCGATGCCCTGGCGGACATCGGCAAGCGCGTAGGTCGGAACCTGCACTTCGGGCGCCAGTTGGGTGAGGTTGGCTTTATTCAGTTTCATCTGGAAATACTCACGAAATCAGGCGGCAGCGCGCAGTGGACGGGCCACGGCTACGCCATCGGTGTCGAACAGATGGCAGTGCGCCGGGTCCAGGTGCAACTGCAGCGTTTCGCCGTATTGGCTGGCCATGTCGCCACGGATACGCATGGTCAGCGGTTCGCCGTTGCGGGTGATGACGTGGCAGAAGGTGTCGCTGCCCAGGCGTTCGCCAACGTCAGCGGTCACGGTCAGAGTGGTTTGCCCTGGCGCGGCGATTTCCAGATGTTCCGGGCGAATGCCCAGGGTTACCGCGCTGCCCACGCTCAGGGCGGCGCCGCTCAACGGCAGGCTGATCAGGGTGCCGGCGTCCAGTTGCACCTCGCAGCCTTGGCTGTCGACGCGGGTGACCTGGCCCTTGAGGAAACCCATCTTCGGCGTGCCGAGAAAACCGGCCACAAACAGGTTGGCTGGCTGGTGGTACAGCTCCAGCGGCGAGCCGACCTGTTCGATGCGCCCACTGTTGAGCACCACCACCTTGTCGGCCAGGGTCATGGCTTCGACCTGGTCGTGGGTCACGTAGATCATGGTCGCTTGCAGTTCTTTATGCAGGCGCGCCAGCTCCAGGCGCATCTGCACGCGCAGTGCGGCGTCGAGGTTGGACAGCGGTTCGTCGAACAGGAAGATCTTCGGGTTACGCACAATCGCTCGGCCAATCGCCACGCGCTGGCGCTGGCCACCCGAGAGTTGCTTGGGCTTGCGCTCCAGCAAAGGCCCCAGCTCAAGGATGCGTGCCGCTTCGCTGACTTTGCTCTCGACCAGCTTCTTGTCGACACCCGCCAGGTCCAGGGCAAACGACATGTTCTTGCGCACGCTCATGTGCGGGTACAGCGCGTAGGTCTGGAACACCATGGCCAGGTCGCGCTTGGCCGGGGTGACTTCGGTGATGTCGCGGCCATCGAGTTCGATGGTGCCGTCGCTGACCTCTTCCAGGCCGGCGATCAGGCGCAGCAGGGTGGATTTGCCACAGCCCGACGGGCCGACGAACACCACGAATTCCTTGTCGTTCACTTCCAGGTCGATGCCCTTGATGATGGAAAAACCTTCGAAGCCTTTTTGCAGATTCTTGATTTTCAGGTTGGCCATGATGGGCCTCCTTTTCGAATTATTATTTGACGGCGCCAAAGGACAAACCGCGTACCAACTGCTTCTGGCTGATCCAGCCAAAGATCAGGATCGGCGCGCAGGCCAGGGTCGAGACGGCGGACAGCTTGGCCCAGAACAAGCCTTCGGGGCTGGAGTAGGAGGCGATCAAGGCGGTCAACGGCGCGGCGCTGGAGGAGGTCAGGTTCAGCGACCAGAACGCCTCGTTCCAACACAGGATCAACGACAGCAGTACCGTGGACGCCAGGCCACCCTTGGCGATTGGCAGCAGCACGCGCACCATTTCCTGCCACAGGGTGGCGCCGTCCAGGCGGGCGGCTTCGAGGATGTCCTTGGGGATGTCCTTGAAGTAGGTGTACACCATCCACACCACAATCGGCAGGTTGATCAGGGTGTAGATGATGATCAGCGCAATGCGCGTATCCAACAGGCCAAAGCTCTTGGCCAGCAGGTAGATCGGCATCAGTACGCCCACCGGCGGCAGCATCTTGGTGGACAGCATCCACAGCAGCGTGCCCTTGGTGCGCTGGGTTTCGTAGAACGCCATAGAGTAGGCGGCCGGTACCGAAATCAGCAGGCACAGGGCGGTGGCGCTGAACGAAATCACCACCGAGTTCCAGGCGTAGGCAAAGTAGTTGCTGCGCTCGTTGATGTGCAGGTAGTTCTCCAGCGTCGGCGTGAAGATGAACTGCGGCGGCGTGGCGAAGGCGTCGATTTCGGTCTTGAAACTGGTCAGCACCATCCAGAAGATCGGGAAGAAAATCAGGATCGCAATGGCCCAGGCCAGCGTGCCGAGCAACAGGCTTTGCAGGCGGCGGGATTGTTGAAGCGTCATGGCGCGGCCCTCAAGGCTTGTCAGTCAGGTTTTTGCCGATCATCCGCACCAGGATGATCGCCGCGATATTGGCGATGACCACGGCAATCAAGCCGCCGGCGGAGGCCATGCCCACGTCGAACTGCACCAGCGCCTGGTTGTAGATCAGGTAGGCGAGGTTGGTCGAGGCGTAGCCGGGGCCACCGTTGGTGGTGGTGAAGATTTCGGCGAACACCGAGAGCAGGAAGATGGTTTCGATCATCACCACCACGGCAATCGGGCGGGCCAGGTGGGGCAGGGTCAGGTGCCAGAAAATCGCAATGGCGCCGGCACCGTCCAGGCGTGCCGCTTCCTTTTGCTCTTGGTCTAGCGACTGCATCGCGGTCATCAGCAGCAGGATCGCAAAGGGCAGCCATTGCCACGACACAATGATGATGATCGACAGCAGCGGGTAATGCGCCAGCCAGTCCACCGGTTCGGCGCCGAAGAACTTCCACACGGCGGCGAGAATCCCCGACACCGGGTGGAAAATCAGGTTCTTCCAGATCAACGCGCCGACGGTGGGCATGATGAAGAACGGCGAAATCAGCATTACCCTCACGATGCCGCGCCCCAGGAACTCACTGGCCTCCAGCAACGCACTGATCAACACGCCGAACACCACGCTGATCAGCAATACGCTGCCTACCAGCAATAGGGTATTGGTGGCGCCAGGCAGGAACCCCGAGTCGGTGATGAAGTAGCTGAAGTTTTCCAGCCCCACGAACTGGTTTTCGCCGGGGTAGAGCAGGTTGTAGCGGATCAGCGAAAAGTACAGGGTCATGCCCAGCGGTACGATCATCCACAGCAGCAGCAAGGCCACCGAGGGGCTGACGAGAAACCAGCCGGGGTTGGCCAGGCGGTTTTTGGTGGGTGTATTCATGATAATCAAGGCCAGATAGAGACAGGTGCGCAAAAGCCCTGTAGGAGCGAGCTTGCTCGCGAAAAAGGTACATCCGACACCGCGATGTGCTTGGAATACCTTCGCGAGCAAGCTCGCTCCTACAGGCTATGGGGTTACTTGGGGTAACCGGCCCGCTTCATTTCCCGCTCGGTGGTGGTCTGCGCGGCGGTCAATGCAGCCTCGACGGTCTGCTGACCGGTCAGCGCACCCGAGAAGAACTTGCCCACCTGGGTACCAATCGCCTGGAATTCCGGAATGGTCACCAACTGGATACCGATATACGGCACCGGTTTCTCGGTCGGCTTGGTGGGGTCGGCCACTTTCAGCGATTCCAGCGTCACCTTGGCGAACGGTGCGGCCTTCATGTACTCCTCGCTGTAGGTCGAGGTGCGTGTGCCCGGTGGTACGTTGGCGATGCCATCGGTCTTGGCCACAAGTTGGCCGTATTCCTTGGAGGTGGCCCAACTGGTGAATACCTTGGCGGCATCCTTGGCTTTGGAGCTGGTCGGGATCGCCAGGCTCCAGGAATACAGCCATGACGTGCCCTTGTCGGTCTTCTCGTGGGGCGCAAACGTGAAGCCCACATGCTCGGCGACCTTGCTCTGGCTCTTGTCGGTAACAAACGAGCCCGCCACGCTGGCATCCACCCAGATCGCGCACTTGCCGCTGTTGAACAGTGCCAGGTTCTCGTTGAAGCCGTTGCTGGAAGCACCCGGCGGGCCGGATTTCTTCATGTTGTCGACGTAGAAGTTCAGCGCGTTCTTCCACTCGGGGCCGTTGAATTCCGGCTGCCACTTCTCATCGAACCAGCGCGCGCCGAAGCCGTTGGCCAGTGTGGTGATCAGCGCCATGTTCTCACCCCAACCGGCTTTGCCGCGCAGGCACAGGCCATATTGCTCTTTGGACTTGTCGGTGAGCTTGGCGGCGAATTCGCCGATCTGGCTCCAGGTCGGGTGCTCAGGCATGCTCAGCCCGGCGTCCTTGAACAGGTCGGTGCGGTAATAGGTGATCGAGCTTTCGGCGTAGAACGGCAGGGCGTACAGCGAGCCCTTGACGGACAAACCGTCACGCACCGAAGGGAACACGTCATCAAGGTCATAGGAAGCCGGCAGGTCTTTCATCGGCTCCAGCCAACCCTTGGCGCCCCACAGTGCGGCTTCGTACATGCCGATGGTCAATACATCGAACTGCCCGCCCTGGGTAGCGATGTCGGTAGTCAGCCGTTGGCGCAACACGTTTTCTTCGAGCACCACCCAGTTCAGCTTGATCTCCGGGTGCTCGGCCTCGAAGGTTTTCGAGAGCTTCTGCATGCGGATCATGTCGCTGTTGTTGACGGTGGCAATGGTCAGGGTTTGCGCGCCAAGGCTGACGGCGCTGAGGGTCATGCATGCAGTCATGCAAGAACAGGCAAGCAGGGTTTTTACTGTGAACTTCATCGCGCACTCCATTTCCGCGCCCAGGGGGCTACAGAAGGACGGTTATTGTTGTTGTGTCTTCCTACAAGGAGTCAGGAAGAGTGTGCGTTGATTACAGCCTTCAAAAGCGGCGGTGACAAATCCTTGGGAGCACTGGGACTGATACTTTTTTGCACTGAGAATCTTCGAGCGCGGATCAGGCACCCGAAGAGGGGTAATGCCTATTTGCTATTTATAGGCACTCCCCAGCCAAACGGCTGACGATGTATCCGATACAAAGCCTTCCAGCACAGGCCCATAACCTGCCTGTGCTTTCGCGTCATAGGCATACCAGCTACCGTTCTGGCATACCGCATTGAGTTCGACCGGCTCGTTGGCTCCGGAGCGCAGAATGCCTTGCGCCATATTGGCCTGCTGAGCAAATTGCTCGCCCAGTTTGCGTGGTGAACAGACCGTCAGGGGTGTATGGGTGCTTTAGTGGTTTTTTTTCGAACGGGCCCCAGCACGCTGATGCTCTCGATCACCATTTTCCGGTTGGAGTCAAATTTGAAGCTTACCCACACCTCGCCAGTCGCCGTGGACCTGATGTAGAACCGATAAAGGCTTGGCTTTTCGACTGATATGTCGTTGAGCCGTCCTGTTCCTTCCGGATGAGCGGCGATGAGTGTTTCACCGGCTTGTTCGCCGCGCAGCCTGATGACCACTTCAACGTCGGCGGCCCCGGTCAGCGCTTTGCCCCAGTCTCTATTGACCGATGTCGAGAACCAGCGACTTTGTTTGTCGTAATTGTCGATATGTATCTGGCCTTCGCCGGTCCAGCCGAAGGTCTCTCCGGGTATTTCAAAGCGGCTGAACTCATTGATTGCACGAGGGGTGGCTGTTTTCTTCATGACGGGGCTCCAATGGACTATTCACAGAGCCAGAGTTCACAATCGCCGTGATCCAGGGAACTGTCACATCTACCAGTTCAGACGGGTGGGCGCTTGCTCAAGCCAGGCTCTGCTCAGTCAACGGGTGCGCCGCCCTGCGCGCGGGCTCATAACCTCAAAGCTCGCGAGCTGGCGGAGGCGGGGGGAGTAAAGATTTTCCACTCATGGTCATGGGGTCGACGTGGGTTGGGGAGCTTTTCCAAAATCCAATACCTGTCCTTCATGACTTCGAACTGTGTGACAGTACCGACGGGGGCCTTCACGGGAACGTTCAAGCGTTTGGATAACTCTTCAGCGAAACCTGTACTGCCGGATTTACTACTGATCATTCTGATTTGGGTAGCGCTGGTTTTTTCCAGCATGGGCGCGATCAGTCCAACGAACGCTTCGGGTGAATAAGACTGCGCATTTTTCAATTCGCTTTTGAAGGTCACTCCACCTTTGTCGCCATGCCCAATGATGTTTAATCGGATTTCATTACTGCCCGCTGGTCGATCCAGGAAGTACTCATACTGGCCGTCTTCAGAGGGGGTAAAGGCAATACTGTTTTTAATTTTTTCAGGCTCGGGTAGATCCTTGAAATCCTTGTACTCACCCAGGGCGTTGAGTTCTTTCGAGGGGCTTTGAATTTCGGCAGGGGCCGCACTTGTTCGTTTCTTGGACGAGCCGAAGCGCTTGGGCCGGTAATCGACTTCGATCTCCTCCCAAAGAGGTTTTTTAATAGTGCCCCAGTTAACATTTACTTTTTTGCCACTCTGTTTTTCCACGTGGGTAAATATATCAACGTCTTTCAGTTGTTTGTTTAACTCCATCTCTGCCAATTCGATAATGTCGGCTTTAGAAAATCTTGGGTACTTTGCCTTGTATTTTGCAAGGGCAGTTTTGTAGATATCCTCAGGGTCTATGCCCGTACCAGATGTGTAACTCACGTCCACTGGGCCTTCATAACCTTTGACCGGCACGCCAGTCAGCGCGTGCAGTTGTGATGCCAGTGAGTTATCACCGCCCTTGGCGGAGTAACAGACCAGCAAACGCACTTCCGGGTAATTCCTGATGTCAATGCCACGGGCGAAAAGCTCATTATTGATGTCTTCAGCCGTAAAGACTTTGTCATTCTCCCCGACAATCAGCGCTCCTTGCTCACCTTCAGGCTTGGCCGCGTGACCGATGATATTCAAGCGTTTAACTTCCTCACCTTTACGATTGTAAGTATCTACATTGGTCTGGATCTCACCGTCCACAGGTGTGATCTTTTCCAGCGGGCCTCCCATTCGAAAGCGTTGTGGCGGCGGGGTAAGGCGTGCATCGCCGTCGATCAATACGCTGGTGTTGGTTGCCGACCTGTTTGAGGTGACGGCTGAAGGCTCCGACAATGAGCGCTCCTTGAACTGGGCGAGCAACGTCGTCAGGTTGACCAGCAGGTCCGTCAGGGCCGCCTCTTTATTTTGCGCGTCATCATCGAGCAGGACGCCCAGGTCATTGATTATGCCCTGGGACTGCATCATCAAGCCGAGCATGGCACCGGGCCCGCGCAATACTGGCAGGACAGAATTGAGCAACAGGAAACCGCCTTCCTTGAGGCTCGCCCAGCGGCTTTGTGCGTCGGATGTCGATTGCTGTCCGGCCAAGGTGATCAAGCTGCGGGCGTTGGCTTCGTACAGGTGGTTTATCAATGTTCCCGCCTGCAGCGTCTGTTGCAGGCGGGTATCCATGGCCAAGGGAATAGTTTTGTTCATCGGGACAGAGCCCAGGTTTAAACCGAATATCACCAGGTTTGGATGTTTGAAACCGTTGCCACTGTAGGTGTTGCGGGTCTGTTCATCAGGCAACCAGGCGAGGATGTCGTTTTGCAGCTTGCCTTTGTTCTGTATGGCTTCCAGCAGCGCCTGGCGGGTTGGAAACTGCATCAACGACGCATCGCCCATCAGGGGGCGGTACAGGATGTGCGGGCCGTTCGTGCTGTCCTTGGGTTCGATCAGATAGGCGCCTTCGACCACATCGGTTTTCCCATTGGCCCGGTTATCGAACGCCAGCGGTCGGATCACGATTTCCTGGCCATCAACGATCCTGGGGCCAGGGCCTGGCTTGAATAGCTCCTGAACGTAGCGAAAACCCGTGGTGTTGAAACCGGACTCTGCCTTGATGCTCAGTTCCAGCGCCTTGAACTGCAGCTCCAGCGGTACCTGCTGAGCGAACAGTGCCTGGCGCCGGGCTTTTTCGGTTTGGTCCTCAAGCAGTTTTTTCCTCAGCAAGTCAGGGTAGGTTTTGCCGATATCAAGGTCGTCGACCAACTGCTTGAGTACGCCTTCTTTCTCTAGCTCCGGCACCCTGACTTTGAAGTCAGAGCCTTTATACTTGAGCCCTGTATTGTAAAAGACCTCAATCTGGCCGCTGGGTAATCCTGACAAGTTATTGAGGAGCATGTCTGTCAGGCTCATGGTCTGGCGGACGATTTCCCCGGCGGTACCCTGTGCCCCATAAGCGACTTTGAAGACCACCTCGAGTTTAGCCGCGGGGTGCGCCGTGAGTTTTTTGCTTCTGGGCAAAAAGTCGAATTGCTGCTGGGCGAACGTGTGGATGTCCTTGATATCGCTGTTGTAGCTGCGGCCTTCGTTCAGTTGGTTGAAACTGGCCAGTCCCAGGCTGAGTTCATGCATGATGAAACGCTCGGCCTCGCCTGCGTTGCTCATCCAGTCGGGCAGTGTGGGCGGCGCCTGCACCGAACTGTCCGGGCCACGTGGGGAGGCAGGGGAAATCAGACTGCTGCCGAGATGCCGATTGATGAGGACGTCGGCCTGGCCATCGAACAGATTGCCGGTCATCTCTTCCTTTGAACCGCCCAGGCTTTCGAGCTCATCCCAACTGTTGAAGGGAGTGATTTTGCCGTTGGGCTCCACCAGCAGCAGGATGTCGCGATTGGCTTGCGCCAGGTAGCGATGAACCACCATGTTCGGTGCGGAGTCGGCCAGGCTGTAGACGGTGGCGCCCGATGAGTTGGGGTCAAGTGGGGCGGGGCGCGTGGCGCCTTCGGGATGCCTCACGACCATGTCGATGGTCTTGCGCTGTTCATCATCCAGGCCGGATTGTTTAAGGCTGGCCAGTTGCAGGTTGCTTTTCAGAATGCGGCTGACCAACGTCCGGTGACTGCCGCTGAAAACGGCACCGGTATCAATGCCCGTGTTGAACGCAGGTTTGGCCCAGTACTCACGCAAATTTGCCTCATAGGCCTGGTTCAGTCGGTCCGGCAGCGCACCCATGACGCCGCTCAGAGCTGAAAAGTCGAGGACTAGCGGAGTGTCGGCAGCGGTGCCTGTGCGTGCCAGTCGATCGGGACGCGTGTCAAACGCCCTGGCGGAATCGAGGAAGTCTGGGGCGTCACCGCCAGTCAGGTAGTCGAAGGCAAGTG
The DNA here is from genome assembly GCF_058797315.1 of Pseudomonas sp. GW823-FHT02F05. NCBI lineage: Bacteria > Pseudomonadati > Pseudomonadota > Gammaproteobacteria > Pseudomonadales > Pseudomonadaceae > Pseudomonas > Pseudomonas sp. GW823-FHT02F05. The sequence goes on along the minus strand of NZ_JBXAJM010000002.1, from coordinate 353,087 downwards.
CCATCAATTGTGTGCGCTTGGGTTTGGAGGGATTGTCCGGATCGGGCGTTTCAATGGCAATCTGGTTGATGTCGAAATCCAGCCCTGGAGAGGCTTCCTTCAGCTTGTCGCTGAGCACTCGAGCGACCACCGAGTAAACGTTGGGCTCACCGGCAAACTGGCGACGGGCAATATCTGCGACGGGGTCAGTGGTGGCGCTCGAGGTTCCGATCGGTGTGGTGGCCGGTTCTGCGCTGCCGGGCGGCGCCGGCGGCTGCACGACGTCCGGGCGTTGTGCCTGGGGGAACTTGCCAGGCTCAAGCATGACCTGCAGCGCAAGGTTCTGTATGGCTTCATCCCGCATATGCCTGACGTGCTGAACGTCCTGTCGGTGGGGCCGCGCAGCATTGCCTTCAGGAGCAAGTAGCGATGGGAATGTCTTGATATCCTGCAACACCCGGATTTGCTCGAGTGCCTCGGCCTTCGTCGTCGGAACCCTCATGGCGTAAAAAGCACCGACGGCATGGGTGGTGGCGGTGTGTTCGCCGATATACAGAATCGGGACGTTGTTCGTAGAGAGTTTGCGCACAACCTCGAAGACGTTGACAGCGGCTTCCTCGAAGCCATCGTCGTATTTGGAAAAACTGCTGCGTTTGCCGTTAATGGTGCCATCCAGAAATCCGGAAGGCGTTAGTTTCAGGTTTGAAAGGTTGATGTTGTTATTCTTCGCAAACGTCGCGAACGGCTCGTTTTTGAGTGCGTGCGTCAGCTGTGACCAAAGCTGCCCGAATGTTGAGTGAGTTGGAATGTCATGGACTGTGCCGAAGGAAGACGGCATGTAACGGCTGGTAGCGTGTACATTGACCTCCTCCATCAGGGCGGTGGCGAGTTTATCTGCCATGTCCGCGTCAGCCTGACTCACCAACGGCTCGGCTGTGTTTCGGCCTTCCAGGGTCACTACACCGGCCGATGGGCTGCGTGGGGTCCGAATCAAGCTGGTTTGCGCGTCCACTGTTGCAGGGGATGGAGGCAAATTTCGGGGCGGGGTGGGTAAGGGCGAGTACGTTGCAATAATGCTCATGGGGGCCTCATGGGTACGATAAGAAAGCGCGTGGTCAGCAACTGACTTGTCACTTTTTGGTCATACACAGGGAGGCGTTCCGCCCCAGCTATTACGGGATGTGATCGGGACAGGCGTGAGAGCGTTCGCCAGATGGCCAGCTTGCGGTTTTTAACTGAAGTGCGAGGCGTCTACCGGCATCAGGTTCTGCTCCGTCAACCGCTGCATCGCCAACCGTCGGTAGTGGGAAGGGGTCATGCCCTTGAGTTGCTGAAAGCGTCGGTTGAAGTTGGAAATATTGTTGAAGCCTGACTCAAAGCACACATCCGTGACGGCCTTGTCACCGTCCGCGAGTAATTCACAGGACTTGCTGATGCGCAGCCGGTTGACGAATTCGATAAAGGTGCGACCGGTCGCCTGCTTGAACACCCGCGAGAAGTAGGTCGGCTTCATCCCCAGGTATTGCGCCACTTCTTCCAGCGGTAGCTCGCGGGCGTAATGTGCAAAGATGTAATCCACTGCCCGGTTGGTGCGGTCTATGCTGTGCTCGTCGGCCAATTGCGGCGTGGTTACGCCGGAGAGCAATTGGTAGTCCTCGCACACGCTCAACACGTCCAGCAAGATAAAAAACTGCCCCAGGCGCGCCATGCCCTTGGCGTCCTCGATGTGTTGCATCAAGGTCATGGCCTGGGTGATGGTTTTTTTGCAGCGAAATTCGATGCCGTACTGCGCGCGCTCCAGCAGCGGTGCGAGGTTCTTGAGTTCAGCAAAAATATGGCTGCCGCTCTCGAACAGGTCATCGGTGAAGTTCACCAGCATGTCACGCTTGGGCACCACTTCGTCTTCTTCCACCTGGCTGATCCAGTTATGGGGCAGGTTGGGGCCGGTGAGGAACAGGCTTTCGGGGTAGAAGTTGCCGATGTAGTCACCGATAAACACCTTGCCGGAGCTGGCGACGATCAGGTGCAGCTCGTATTCCTTGTGGAAGTGCCAGCGCACCAGCGGGCAGGGGAAGCCGTGTTGGCGATAGATGATGGACAGGCCGTTGTGGTCGTCCATCAACTCGTAGGAAGGGTCAGTAATGCGCGTTGCTCGGGTCATGCTGCCGTCGCTTTATTGTGATCGCTGCGTAGGATAATGCCCCGTCACGCACGTCCTCGCCAGCAGCAGTGTTTACAGGGTGCGGTTTTTCGCCTCGATCCACTGGGACATATATTGGGTACTTTTATGCGCGTGGTGGCGCAGCATGCTGCCGGTGAAGTTGTCCCTGCGATGGGCAGCGAGGTTGCGGCGACAGCGTTCCAGGCATTCCACCAAGGCGGCCCCGTGGATGTTCTGGTCATAGCGCCGGGCCAGCAGTTGGCGCCCGTGTTCCTGGGCGCGGGTCCAGCGCTCACGGTCCTGATAAAGGGCCACGGCAGCGGCAGCCAGGGCCGGGGCATCCTGTGCAATCACGCCTGGCCAGGGCTGGTCATCGCCCATGGCCTCGGCGCCGATTGGGGTCGTGACACTGGGCGTGCCGCACAGCATGGCGTCGACCAACTTGCCCTTGATGCCCGCGCCAAAGCGCAACGGTGCCAGGCAGATGCGCGCGGCGGTCATGACTTGCAGCGCATCTTCGGCCCAGTTCATTACATGGAAACCCTGGGCCTGATTGTGCAGGGCGGTGGCCTTGGGCGGGGTGTAGGCGCCGTAGATATGCAATTGGGCGCCTGGCAGTTGTTGGCGGATCAGTGGCCACAGGCGGTGCTTCATCCACAGCACCGCATCCCAATTGGGCGCGTGGCGGAAGTTACCGATGCTGAGGAAATGCGCACGGTCTTCAAAGGGCGCAAATGCGTCGGTGGGCGGTTGCAGCATCAAGGGGCACCAGTGGAGCAGGGCGGCAGGCACCTTGAACTGTTCGGTGAGCAGGCGGATTTCCACGTCGGAGATCATCAAGCTGATGTCACAGCGGTAAATGGCGGCGATTTCGCGTTTGGCCAGGTCGGTGTCGGCCATGCGTTGGAACTCGTCTTCCAGCGCCGGCGCGAACAGGGCGCTGAAGTCGTCGCTGTCGGGTTGGGCTTTCACCTGCTCTTTGAGCCGCTGGTGACGGGCGTCGCGCAGGCTTTGCAGGTCGGAGGTTTCCAGCACGCGCAGGGCGTCGGGGCAGCATTGTTCTACGCGCCAGCCGAATTGCTCCTCCATCATGAAACGGTCGAACAGCACGATATCCGGGGCCAGTTCGCGAATAAAGTCGTCGAAACTGCTGTTATTCAGTTCGATGGTGCGTTCGGCGATCCCGAGTGCCGGCAAGTCGGCCTTGTGCTCGCCAATGGTGGCCGGGCTGCTGAAGGTAATGTCCCAACCTTGCGTAAGAAAACTCTCAAGGATTTGCATCATATGCCCGCCCGCGGCCGAGGAGCGGGGCTCCGGCCAGACGTAACCAATGACCAGGACTTTGGTGACAGGCTGATTCATCGACGACGGTTTCCTTGAAGGGCGGGCGAAAAGCGCGCAATTAAACCACAACCTGACGACATGACAATTTGTGTCTGGCGGTAGGTAGCGTCGGCACTTTGTGGTTAACTTCCGCCTCTCGAATTTGTTTAACCAAAAACCAGCATAAGGATTCCGTTCATGGCTCAAGTCACCCTTAAAGGCAATCCGGTCCAGGTTGAAGGCGAACTGCCGAAAGTCGGCGCCAAAGCTGCAGACTTCACCCTGACCGCCGGCGACCTGTCCAACGCCACCCTGGCTACCTTTGCCGGCAAGCGCAAAGTGCTGAACATCTTCCCAAGCGTTGATACCCCAACCTGCGCCACTTCCGTGCGCAAGTTCAATGCCCAGGCCAACGATGTGGAAAACACCGTGGTGCTGTGCATCTCCACTGACCTGCCATTCGCCCAGGCGCGCTTCTGCGGCTCCGAAGGCCTGGAAAACGTGAAGAACCTGTCGGATTTTCGTGATTCGGACTTCGCCGTTGATTACGGTGTGGCCATTGCCGACGGCCCGCTCAAAGGCCTGACCGCTCGCGCTGTCGTGGTGCTGGATGAAAACGATAACGTGCTGCACAGCGAGTTGGTCAAGGAAATCGCTGAAGAGCCGAACTACGACGCCGCCCTGGCTGTGTTGAAGTAACTGTTTCTACGTATGACTGTCGTTTGGCAGTAACACGTATGATGCATGATTGCGGCCTGGCCTAGTCCAGGCCGTTTTTATTTGAGCGTCAGCGGTTTAGCGAAATAGCCGGTGGACTAAGATCAGAAGTTAAACGTTGTAAGCCCAAGGTAAATAGCCGGTAAAGGTGCTTTTCTTAAGGCCCCCCAGTGCTTATCTTTCAGCCTCCCAAAGTAGAAGCTCTCGCGCCCAATGGTTGATCACTCCATGCAATCCTCCCCCCGCAACTCCCGCCGCTGGCTGTTTGGCCTGCTCGTGCTGCTGGTTATCGCCGGCCTGTGCTGGAAATTCTGGCCCAGCGGCGCGGCCCATAAAGACGCTCCGGCCGGGCACACGGGTAAAACCGGCATGGCGCGCCCGGGCTTCGGCGGGTCCACTGGCCCAGTGCCGGTGCGCGTGGCCCCTGCAGTACTGGGTGAGTTCCCGGTGTACTACAAGGCGCTGGGTACGGTCACGGCGCTGAACACCATTAATGTGCGCAGCCGGGTGGGCGGCGAGCTGGTCAAGATCGCCTTCGAGGAAGGGCAAATGGTCAAGGCCGGCGACCTGCTGGCAGAAATCGACCCGCGCAGCTACCAGAACGCCTTGCTCCAGGCCCAGGGCACCTTGCTGCAGAACCAGGCCCAGTTGAAGAACGCCCAGGTCGATGTACAGCGTTATCGCGACCTGTACGCCCAGGACAGTATCGCCAAGCAAACCCTGGACACCGCCGAAGCGCTGGTCTTGCAATACCAGGGCACGGTCAAGACCAACCAGGGCGCGGTGGACGACGCCAAGCTCAACCTGGAATTCACCAAAATCCGCGCGCCCATCAGCGGCCGCGTCGGTTTGCGCCAGCTCGACGTCGGCAACCTCGTCGCCGCCAACGACACCACCGCCCTGGCGGTTATCACCCAGACCCAGCCAATCAGCGTGGCCTTCACCCTGCCGGAAAATACCCTGGAAACCGTGCTGGCTCGTTACCACGCCGGTAACAAGTTGCCCGTGGAAGCCTGGGACCGTGGCGACGTGAAAAAGCAGGCGGTCGGTGTACTGCAAAGCCTGGACAATCAGATTGACGTCACCACCGGCACCCTGAAGTTCAAGGCGCGTTTCGATAACAAGGACCAGGCGCTGTTCCCCAACCAGTTCGTCAATGTGCACCTGCTGGCCGATACCTTGAAGAACGTGGTGCTGGCGCCATCTGCGGCGATCCAGTTCGGCAACAATGGCACCTTTGTCTACAAGCTCGACGGCGACAAGAAGGTCAAGGTCCAGCCCTTGGTGGTAGGTGACACCGATGGCGAAAACACCGTGATCAAGGAAGGCCTGGTCGCTGGCGACCGCGTGGTGCTGGAAGGCACCGACCGCCTCAAGGACGGCAGCGAGATCGAAGTGGTCAACGCCAGCAGCGAGGTGCCGACCACGCCGACCGAGCACCTGCAAGGCAAGCCCGCAGCGAAAGGGGAGACCGGGGCTGACGCCGGCAAGGCGCAAAAGGTCGGTTCATGAACCTGTCGCGCCTGTTCATCCTTCGCCCGGTCGCCACCACGCTGAGCATGCTGGCCATTGTCTTGGCCGGCATCATTTCGTACCGCCTGCTGCCGGTGTCGGCGTTGCCCCAGGTGGATTACCCGACTATCCGGGTGATGACCCTGTACCCCGGCGCCAGCCCCGATGTGATGACCAGCGCGGTCACCGCACCGCTGGAGCGCCAGTTCGGGCAGATGCCCGGGCTGACCCAGATGGCCTCTACCAGCTCCGGCGGCGCCTCGGTGCTGACCCTGCGTTTCAACCTCGACATCAATATGGATGTGGCCGAGCAACAGGTGCAGGCCGCGATCAACGCCGCCACCAACCTGTTGCCCAAGGATCTGCCGGCGCCGCCGGTGTACAACAAGGTCAACCCGGCGGATACCCCGGTGCTGACCCTGGCAATCACCTCCAAGACCATGTTGCTGCCCAAGCTCAATGATTTGGTCGACACACGCATGGCGCAGAAAATCGCGCAGATCAGCGGTGTCGGCATGGTCAGCATCGCCGGTGGCCAGCGCCAGGCCGTGCGTATCAAGGTCAACCCCGAGGCCCTGGCGGCCAATGGCTTGAACCTCTCGGACGTACGCGCCCTGATCGCCGCCTCCAACGTCAACCAGCCCAAAGGTAACTTTGACGGCCCCACCCGCGTTTCGATGCTCGACGCCAACGACCAACTGGTCTCGCCCGAGCAATACGCCGAACTGATCCTGGCCTACAACAATGGCGCTCCGCTGCGGCTCAAGGATGTCGCGCAGATCGTCGACGGCGCCGAAAACGAGCGCCTTGCCGCCTGGGCCAACGAGAACCAGGCCGTGTTGCTCAATATCCAGCGCCAGCCGGGCGCCAACGTGATCGAGGTGGTAGACCGTATCAAGGCCCTGCTGCCGAGCATCACCGACAACCTGCCGGCCGGCCTGGACGTGACGGTGCTCACCGACCGCACCCAGACCATCCGCGCTTCGGTCAAAGACGTGCAACACGAGCTTCTGATCGCCATTGCTCTGGTGGTCATGGTGACGTTCCTGTTCCTGCGCCGGGTCAGCGCCACGATCATTCCGTCCATCGCCGTGCCGCTGTCCCTGGTGGGCACCTTTGGTGTGATGTACCTGGCCGGATTCTCCATCAATAACCTGACGCTGATGGCCCTGACCATCGCCACCGGGTTTGTGGTGGACGACGCCATCGTGATGCTGGAGAACATTTCGCGCTATATCGAGGAAGGCGAGACGCCGATGGCGGCCGCGCTCAAGGGCGCCAAGCAGATCGGTTTCACCCTGGTGTCCCTCACGCTGTCGTTGATCGCGGTATTGATCCCGTTGCTGTTCATGGCCGACGTGGTCGGGCGGCTGTTCCGTGAGTTTGCCATCACCCTGGCAGTGGCGATCCTGATTTCCCTGGTAGTGTCCCTGACCCTCACGCCCATGATGTGTGCGCGCCTGCTCAAGCGCGAACCCAAAGAAGAAGAGCAGGGCCGCTTCTACAAAGCCAGCGGCGCCTGGATTGATTGGCTGATCGAAGCCTACGGCCGCAAGTTGCAGTGGGTGCTCAAGCACCAGCCGCTGACGTTGCTGGTGGCGATCGCCACCCTGGGGCTTACGGTGGTGCTGTACCTGGTGGTGCCCAAGGGTTTTTTTCCGGTGCAGGACACCGGGGTGATCCAGGGTATTTCCGAGGCGCCGCAGTCGATTTCCTTTGCGGCCATGAGCCAGCGCCAGCAGGAACTGGCGAAGATCATTCTCGCCGACCCTGCGGTCGAGAGCCTGTCGTCCTACATTGGCGTGGATGGCGATAACGCCACCCTCAACAGCGGCCGCTTGCTCATCAACCTCAAGGCTCACGGCCAGCGCGACTTGAGCGCAGCCGAGGTCATCACCCGCCTGCAACCGCAGATTGACAAGCTGGTGGGTATCCGCCTGTTCATGCAACCGGTGCAGGACCTCACCATCGAGGACAGGGTCAGCCGTACCCAGTACCAGTTCAGCATGTCCTCCCCGGACGCCGAGTTGTTGGCGTTATGGAGCGGCAAGCTGGTACACGCCCTCAGCCAGTTGCCGGAACTCACCGACGTGGCCAGTGACCTGCAGGACAAAGGCTTGCAGGTGTACCTGGTGATCGACCGCGACGCGGCCTCGCGCCTGGGCGTAAGTGTCTCGACCATCACCGATGCGCTGTATGACGCCTTCGGCCAGCGCCAGATCTCCACCATCTACACCCAGGCCAGCCAGTATCGAGTGGTGTTGCAGGCCCAGTCCGGCGAAACCCTCGGCCCGGCGGCCCTCAACCAGATCCATGTGAAAACCACTGACGGTGGTCAGGTACGGCTGTCGAGCCTGGCCCATGTGGAACAGCGCCAGGCGCAATTGGCAATTGCCCATATCGGCCAGTTCCCGGCGGTGATGATGTCGTTCAACCTGGCGCCCGGCGTAGCGTTGGGCAAAGGCGTGGAACTGATCAACCAGACCCAGAAGGACATCGGCATGCCGGTGGGCGTGCAAACCCAGTTCCAGGGCGCGGCCCAGGCGTTCGAAGCCTCGTTGTCGAGCACCTTGCTGTTGATCCTGGCGGCGGTGGTCACCATGTACATCGTGCTCGGTGTGCTCTATGAGAGCTACATCCACCCGATCACTATCCTATCGACCTTGCCGTCGGCGGCGGTGGGGGCCTTGCTGGCGTTGCTGCTCAGTGGCAATGACCTGGGCATGATCGCGATCATCGGCATCATCCTGCTGATCGGTATCGTGAAAAAGAACGCGATCATGATGATCGACTTCGCCCTCGACGCCGAACGCAACCAGGGCCTGGACCCGCAGACCGCGATCTACCAGGCCGCGCTGTTGCGCTTCCGGCCAATCCTGATGACCACCCTGGCTGCCTTGTTCGGCGCGGTGCCTTTGATGCTAGCGAGCGGCTCCGGCGCCGAACTGCGCCAGCCCCTGGGCCTGGTGATGGTCGGCGGGTTGCTGGTGAGCCAGGTGTTGACGCTGTTCACCACGCCGGTGATCTACCTGTACTTCGATCGTCTTGGCCGGCGCTGGCGCAAAGAGCCACAACGCCTGGAGCCGGTTGAGCCATGAACCTGTCCGGACCTTTCATCCGCCGGCCGGTCGCGACCATGCTGCTGAGCCTGGCGATCATGTTGCTCGGTGGCGTCAGCTTCAATTTGTTGCCGGTGTCGCCATTGCCGCAGATCGACTTTCCGGTGATCGTGGTGTCGGCCAGCTTGCCCGGCGCCAGCCCCGAGGTGATGGCGTCTACGGTGGCCACGCCGCTGGAGCGTTCATTCGGCGCGATTGCCGGTATCACCACCATGAGCAGCTCGTCGAGCCAGGGCTCTACCCGGGTGATTCTGGCGTTCGATTCCGACCGCGATATCAACGGGGCGGCGCGGGAAGTGCAGGCGGCCATCAACGCGTCGCGCAACCTGCTGCCCAGTGGCATGCGCAGCATGCCCACCTACAAGAAGATCAACCCGTCCCAGGCGCCGATCATGGTGCTGTCGCTGACCTCCGACGTGTTGCAGAAGGGTCAGTTGTACGACCTGGCCTCGACCATTCTGTCCCAGAGCCTGTCCCAGGTGCCGGGTGTGGGCGAAGTGCAGATCGGCGGCAGTTCGCTGCCGGCGGTGCGCATCGAACTGGAACCCAAGGCCCTCGATCAGTACGGCGTCGCCCTGGACGATGTGCGCAACACCATCGCCAATGCCAACCAGCGCCGGCCCAAAGGCTCACTGGAAGACAGCGAGCGCAACTGGCAGATCCAGGCCAACGACCAGTTGGAGAAAGCCAAGGACTATGAGCCCCTGCTGATTCGCTACCAGGACGGCGCCGCCCTGCGCCTCAAGGACGTGGCGAAGATCACTGATGGCGTGGAAGACCGCTACAATAGCGGCTTCTTCAACAATGATTCGGCGGTGTTGCTGGTGATCAACCGCCAGTCCGGCGCCAACATCATCGAAACCGTGCGGCAGATCAAGGCCCAGTTGCCGGCGTTGCAGGCGGTGTTGCCGTCCAGCGTCAAGCTCAGCCTGGCCATGGACCGCTCGCCAGTGATCACTGCCACCCTGCATGAGGCGGAAATGACCCTGCTGATTGCCGTGGGGCTGGTGATTCTGGTGGTGTACCTGTTCTTGGGTAACTTCCGTGCTTCGCTGATCCCGACCCTGGCGGTGCCGGTGTCGCTGGTGGGCACCTTTGCGGTGATGTACCTGTATGGCTTTTCGCTGAATAACTTTTCGCTGATGGCGCTGATCCTCGCCACCGGTTTGGTCGTGGACGATGCCATCGTGGTGCTGGAGAACATTTCCCGGCACATCGACGAGGGCGTGCCACCGATGAAAGCCGCCTACCTGGGCGCCCAGGAAGTGGGCTTTACCTTGCTGTCGATGAACGTGTCGCTGGTGGCGGTGTTCCTGTCCATCCTGTTCATGGGCGGCATTGTTACCAACCTGTTCCGCGAGTTTTCCATCACCTTGTCGGCGGCGATCATCGTCTCGCTGATTGTCTCGCTGACCTTGACACCCATGCTGTGTGCTCGCTGGTTGAAGCCGCATGTGAAGGACCGGCAGACCGGTTTGCAGCGCTGGAGCCAGAAGATCAACGAGCGCATGGTCGCCGGCTACGCCACCAGCCTGGATTGGGTGCTGCGCCATCGGCGCCTGACCTTGCTCAGCCTGTTCGTCACCGTGGGCGTGAATATCGCGCTGTACGTGGTGGTGCCCAAAACCTTCATGCCCCAGCAGGACACCGGCCAGTTGATCGGCTTTGTGCGCGGTGACGATGGCCTGTCGTTCAGCGTCATGCAGCCGAAGATGGAGATCTTTCGCCAGGCGGTGCTCAAGGACCCGGCGGTGCTCAGTGTGGCCGGCTTTATCGGTGGCAACCAAGGCACTAACAACGCAGTGATGCTGGTGCGCCTCAAGCCGCTTGGCGAACGCAAGATCTCCGCCCAGGCGGTGATCGAGCGCCTGCGCAAGGAGGTGCCGCTGGTGCCGGGCGGGCGCTTGTTCCTCATGGCCGACCAGGACCTGCAGTTCGGGGGCGGCCGCGACCAGACCAGCGCGCAATATTCCTACATCCTGCAAAGCGGCGACCTGGCCGCGTTGCGCCTGTGGTACCCGAAAGTGGTGGCGGCGATGCGTGAGTTGCCGGAGCTGACCGCCATCGACGCCCGCGAAGGCCGCGGTGCGGCCCAAGTGACGTTGATTGTCGACCGCGACCAGGCCAAGCGCCTGGGCATCGACATGGACATGGTCACGGCGGTGCTCAACAACGCCTACAGCCAACGGCAGATTTCCACCATTTACGACAGCCTCAACCAGTACCAGGTGGTGATGGAGGTCAACCCAAAATACGCCCAAGACCCGATCACCCTCAACCAGGTGCAGGTGATCACGGCCGACGGCGCACGGGTGCCGTTGTCGACCATTGCCCACTATGAGAACAGCCTGGCCGACGACCGCGTCAGCCATGAAGGCCAGTTCGCTTCGGAGAATATCGCCTTCGACATGGCGCCCGGGGTCACGGTGGAGCAGGGCACGGCGGCTATCGAGCGTGCGATTGCCAAAGTCGGGTTGCCCGAGGATGTGATCGCCAAGATGGCCGGCACTGCCGATGCGTTCGCCGCGACCCAGAAAGGCCAGCCGTTCATGATTCTCGGCGCGCTGGTGGCGGTGTACCTGGTGCTGGGTATCTTGTATGAAAGCTACATCCACCCGCTGACCATCCTGTCTACGCTGCCGTCGGCCGGTGTCGGTGCGTTGTTGGCGATCTACCTGCTCGGGGGCGAGTTCAGCCTGATCTCGCTGCTGGGTTTGTTCCTGTTGATCGGCGTGGTGAAGAAGAACGCGATCCTGATGATCGACCTGGCGCTGCAATTGGAGCGCAACGATGGCATGAGCCCGCTGGAGTCGATCCGCAGCGCCTGCCTGTTGCGCCTGCGGCCGATCCTGATGACCACCCTGGCCGCGATCCTCGGTGCCTTGCCGTTGCTGCTCGGCAGTGGTGATGGTGCAGAAATGCGCCACCCGTTGGGCCTGACCATTATTGGCGGCCTGGTGTTCAGCCAGGTCCTGACCCTTTACACCACCCCGGTGGTTTACCTTTACCTGGACCGCGCGCGCCATCGCTTCAACGCCTGGCGCGGCGTGCGTACCGATGCTGCCCTGGACACTGCGCTATGACCGACTCAACCCAATCCCTCGTAGCTGCGGGCCTGCTGTGGCGAGGGAGCTTGCTCGCGCTGGGCTGCGAAGCGGCCCCCAAAAAGCCTGGGAGTGCTTCGCCCTCCAGCGGGAGCAAGCTCCCTCGCCACAATAAAGCTGCCGGAAATGGCATGAAGTTATTGGCCGTGATGATGTGTGGTGTGTTGCTCAGCGCCTGCGCCATCGGCCCTGACTACAAACGCCCGGACGTCATCGAGCCGGTGCAGTTCAAGGAGGCCCAAGGCTGGCGCCAGGCTAACCCGAGCGACTCCCTGGCGCGTGGCGCCTGGTGGGAGCTGTACGGTGACCGACAACTCAATGACCTGGTGGTGCGCCTTAACACGTCCAACCAGACCGTCGCCCAGGCCGAGGCGCGTTTTCGCCAGGCACAGGCGCTGGTACGCAGCTCACGGGGGGCCTTTTACCCCAGCGTTGACCTGAGCGTCGGCAAGACCCGCGCCAGCCAGGGCACCGGCAGCAGCAGTGCCAGCCTCAGCAGTTCCAGCAGCGGTATCCGAGACACCCTCAACGCCCAGTTGGGCGTGAGTTGGGAAGCCGATATCTGGGGCAAGTTGCGCCGAGGCCTGGAGGCCAACGAAGCCAGCGCCGAGGCGAGCTCGGCCGACTTGGCCGCGATGCGCCTGAGCCAACAGTCCGAACTGGTGCAAAGCTACCTGCAACTGCGGGTCATGGACGAGCAGACGCGTTTGCTGCAAGCCACGCTGGACACGTACCAGCGCTCATTGAAAATGACCGAAAACCAATACCGTGCCGGTGTGGCTGGCAAGGATGCCATCGCCCAGGCGCAAACCCAGCTCAAGACCACTCAGGCCAGCCTGATTGATCTGATCTGGCAGCGTGCCCAATTGGAAAACGCCATCGCCGTACTGATCGGTGAAGCGCCAGCCAACTTCAACCTGGCGGTGAGCAAAGACATCCCGGCCCTGCCGCAGATACCGGTGAGCCTGCCGTCCCAGTTGCTGGAGCGTCGCCCCGATATCGCCTCGGCCGAGCGCTCGGTCATCGCCGCCAACGCCAATATTGGCGTGGCCAAGGCTGCCTATTACCCCGACCTGACCTTGAGCTTGGCGGGGGGCTACTCCAGCAGCACCTATGAAGATTGGATCAGCCTGCCAAACCGCTTCTGGTCGGTAGGGCCGAAACTGGCGATGACCCTGTTCGATGGCGGCCAGCGCTCGGCGGAAGTCGACCGCACCGTGGCCAGCTATGACGAGACCGTGGCCAAATACCGCCAGACCGTACTGGACGGTTTCCGTGAGGTGGAAAACTACATGGTCCAGCTCAAGGTGCTCGCCGATGAGGCGGTGGTCAGCAATGAAGCACTGGAAGCCGCGCGTGAATCCTTGCGCTTGACCGAAAACCAGTACAAGGCCGGGTTGATTGCCTATCTGGATGTGGTCACGGTGCAGGCGACGGCATTGAGCAACGAGCGCACGGTATTGACCTTGCTGCAGTCGCGGCTGGTGGCCAGTGTGCAGTTGATCGCAGCATTGGGCGGAGGCTGGGATGGCCAGACCTCCCTGGCCGAAAAGGAGTAACCGGATACGCCGCGCATCCTGTGGGAGCAAGATCAAATGTGTGGGCTTGCCCCAATGCCAGTCAGTCAAGCACAGCACCCTGTGGGGAGCTGGCTTGCCTGCGAAAGCGTTAGTGCAGTAGCAGATGCGGTGACTGACACACCGCCTTCGCGGGCAAGCCCGCTCCCACAGGAAATCTGCGCAAGCCCCGCACATTTTGATGTCCATGATGTGGTTGAAAACAGCCAGATAAAGCCAGCCGATTGACGCCAGAAATTGCGTGATGGCCAATGGATTAATTAATCACCTGTCCTGTATTCATACTCGCTACAATCGCCCGATTTGCCACCCGGCACGGGCTTTTGCGCCGGTCGCCTGCGAGACGTCCCATGCTGATCGGTAGCTATTCAACCTCCCTTGTCGTGATTTCCCTGTGCGTGGCCATCCTGGCGTCCTACACCGCCTTGGACCTGGCCGGGCGTATCGCGACCGCCAAGGGGCGTGCCGTTTACCTATGGATCACGGGTGGCGCAGTGGCGATGGGCGTCGGCATCTGGTCCATGCACTTTATCGGGATGTTGGCCCTGCGCCTGCCGTTTGCTCTCGGGTTTGACGTGGGCATTACCCTGTTCTCGCTGTTGATCGCGGTGCTTTCCAGTGGCTTCGCGTTATGGCTGGTCAGCCAGCCACGCTTGCCGGCCTGGCAACTGGCATTTGGCGCGCTGGTGATGGGGGCCGGTATCGCCAGCATGCATTACACCGGCATGGCCGCGATGCGCATGACGCCGGGCATCGACTACGACCCGGCCTTGTTCGGCGCTTCGTTGTTGATCGCGGTGGTGGCTTCCGGCGCCGCGCTGTGGATCGCCTTCAACCTGCGGCGCAACACACCTTATGTGCGTCTGGCTCGGGGCGGCGCAGCCGTGGTGATGGGCGTGGCCATCGTTGGGATGCACTACACCGGGATGGCTGCGGCGCGCTTTGCCGATGACAGCTTCTGCGGTGCCGCACTGACGGGCCTGAGCGGCAAGGGCCTGGATAACCTGGTCTTGGTCACTTCGCTGGCGGTATTGGTCATTGCGCTGTTGACGTCGGTGCTGGATGCGCGCCTGGAAGCGCGCACCGCCGTACTCGCCGATTCCCTGACCCTGGCCAACCAGGAACTCACCCACCTGGCCCTGCATGACATGCTCACCGGCCTGCCCAATCGCACCTTGCTGGCAGATCGCATACAACAAGGCATCCAGGCGGTGCACGAGCGGGGCGGTTGCTTTGCCTTGATGTTTATCGACCTGGATGGTTTCAAACCGGTCAACGATGCCTTTGGTCATCACCTGGGCGACCAGTTGCTGCGCGAAGTTGGCTTGCGCCTGCGCGAGGACTTGCGCAGCCAGGATACCTTGGCCCGCATCGGCGGCGATGAGTTCGTGTTGCTGGTGCAACTCACCCAGCCCGATGATGCGATGGGCTTGGCCGAGCGCCAGGTGGGCCTGATCAACCGCACGTTCACGGTGGCCGAGCATGAGTTGCAGATCTCGGCCAGCATCGGCATCGCCATGTTCCCGGGCAACGGTAGCAACCCCCAGGAACTGCTGATGAACGCCGACGCGGCGATGTATCACGCCAAGGGCATGGGCAAGAATGGCTACAGCTTCTTCGATGTGTCGATGAACACCAATGCGCGCAAACAACTGCAATTGCTGCAGGACCTGCGCATTGCCCTTGAGCAGGGGCAATTTCGTTTGCATTACCAACCCAAGTTCGACGCCGTCAGTGGTCTTGCCGTGGGGGCCGAGGCGCTGTTGCGCTGGGAGCATCCGCATCAGGGCTTGCTGATGCCCGCTACGTTTATTGCACTGGCGGAGAAAACCGGGCTGATCATTCCCATCGGCGAATGGGTGCTCGATGAAGCTTGTCGCCAGATGAGTCAGTGGTACGCACAGGGTTATGAGCACTGGCGCATTGCCGTGAACCTCTCGGCGTTGCAGTTCTGCCACGCCGGGTTGGTCAACAGCGTAGCGGCTGCACTGGAACGGTACCAATTGCCGGCCAACAGCCTCACGCTGGAAATCACCGAGACCACCGCCATGAGCGATGCCGATGCGAGCATGACGGTATTGCAGCAACTGTCGGACATGGGGGTTGACCTGTCCATCGATGACTTTGGCACCGGTTACTCCAGCCTGATGTACCTCAAGCGCCTGCCGGCCAACGAGCTGAAGATCGATCGCGGTTTTGTGCGTGACCTGGAACACGACAGCGATGACGCGGCCATCGTCTCGGCCATCGTGGCCCTCGGCCAGGCCCTGGGCCTGCGGATCGTCGCCGAGGGGGTGGAAACCGATGTGCAGCAGCACTTCCTCACCCGCCTGGGGTGTGACTCCTTGCAAGGCTACTTATTGGGGCATCCATTGCCGGCCGATAGCTTCATGGCGAATATCCGGGGCGCCGAACAGCCGGCGCCTGACAAAAGCAGTCAGTGACGGGTATTCTTGGATCCAACCCTAAACATCCGGTTGAATCGGGAGGCCGCAGCCATGGACAAAGTCGTCATCATCACGGGGGGCAGTCGTGGCATTGGCGCCCAAACGGCATTGCTCGCCGCTCGCCAAGGCTATCGCATCTGCATCAACTACCAGTCTGATGAAGACGCTGCCCTGCGTGTACTGGATCAGGTTCGCGCGCTGGGTGCCCAGGCGATTGCCGTGCGGGCCGATGTCAGCAGCGAGGATGAAGTGATCGCTCTGTTCAATCGCGTTGATACGGAACTGGGCCGGGTCACCGCGCTGGTGAATAACGCCGGCACCGTGGGGCATAAGTCGCGGGTCGATGAGATGTCCGAGTTTCGTATCCTCAAAATCCTCAAGACCAATGTGCTGGGCCCGATCCTGTGTGCCAAACACGCGGTATTGCGCATGTCGCCCCGGCATGGAGGGCAGGGAGGCAGTATCGTCAACGTGTCGTCGGTGGCGGCGCGGCTGGGCTCGCCGGGAGAGTATGTCGACTACGCGGCCTCCAAGGGGGCGCTGGACACCTTTACCCTGGGGCTGTCCAAGGAGGTGGCGGGCGAGGGCATTCGCGTCAACGCCGTGCGCCCTGGCTATATCTTTACCGATTTCCATGCCCTGAGCGGCGACCCGGACCGGGTCAGCAAGCTGGAATCCGGTATCCCGATGGCGCGTGGCGGGCGCCCGGATGAAGTGGCAGAGGCGATTATCTGGTTACTGTCGGACAAGGCATCGTATTCCACCGGAACGTTTATCGACTTGGGCGGCGGCCGTTAAAACGAGCGCACGATCCGCCCTAGTGTCTCCATGGCCTTTTCCGACGCCTCGTTCCAAGGGCTTCCGTAATTCAGGCGAATGCAGTTTCTGAACCGCTGAGTGGCGGAAAAGATCGGCCCCGGCGCAATGCTGATGCCCTGGGCCAGAGCCATCTGGAACAATTTCAGCGAGTCGGTCTGCTCCGGCAGTTCCAACCACAGAAAATAGCCTCCCGCCGGCTGGCTGACCCGTGTTTGCGCCGGAAAATAACGAGCGATGGCCGCCAGCATGGCGCTTTGCTGTTCTTCCAGGGCGTAGCGCAGTTTGCGCAGGTGCCGGTCATAGCCGCCGTGTTGCAGGTAGTCGGCAATCGCCGCCTGGGCCGGCATTGACGGGCACAGTGAGGTCATCAGTTTCAGCCGCTCGACCTTCTGTGCGAAGCGCCCGGCGGCGACCCAGCCCACGCGGTAACCCGGTGCCAGGCTCTTGGCAAAGGAGCCACAGTGCATCACCAGCCCTTCGGTGTCGAAGGCCTTGGCCGGTTTCGGGGCCTGTTGCCCGTAATACAATTCGGCGTAGACGTCATCTTCGATCAGAGGCACTTGATGGCTGCGCAGCAGTTCCACCAGCGCCTGTTTTTTCTCTTCAGGCAACGTGGCGCCCATGGGGTTCTGGAAGCTGGTCATGGTCCAGCAGGCCTTGATCGGATAGCGCTCAAGGCTTTGGGCCAGGGCGTTCAGGTCAATACCGTCGCGCGGGTGCACCGGGATCTCCACAGCCTTGAGCTTCAGGCGTTCAAGCACTTGCAAGCAGGCGTAGAACGCCGGCGCTTCGATGGCCACCAGGTCGCCCGGTTCGGTCACGGCCTGCAGGCACAGGTTGAGTGCTTCGAGGGCGCCGTTGGTGATCAGCAACTCCTCCATCGGCAGCATCAGGCCGCCGACCATATAGCGCAGGGCAATCTGGCGGCGCAGTTGTGGGTTGCCTGGCGACATGTCGGTGACCACCAGGCGGGGGTCCATGTCGCGGCTGGCACTGGCCAGGGAGCGGGCCAGGCGCGGCAGCGGGAACAGCATGGGGCTGGGGAAGGCCGAGCCGAAGGGCACGGTGTTGGGGTCTTTGATCGAGTCCAGTACCGAGAACACCAGCTCACTGACACCCACATCGGTGGACTCATGCACCTGCTCACTCACCACCGGCTCGGAAAACGGGCTCGGCGCGTGGGTGTTGACGAAGTAGCCAGAACGCGGGCGCGCCCTGATCAGGCCACGACGCTCCAGCAAGTAATAGGCCTGGAATACCGTGGACGGGCTGACGCCGTAGGCCTGGCTGGCATAGCGTACCGATGGTACGCGCTGGCCGGGGCCGAGGACGCCGGAGCGGATCAGTTCTGCGATGTCGTCGGCAAATTTTTCGTAGCGTTTCATGGCGGCCTGATTAGCTTTTTGAATGTGTATGCAGGGCGAACTGTAGGAGCGAGCTTGCTCGCGAAAAACGTCAACGATAACGTGTGTTTCCTGAATGAACGCGGCGACGGTGAGTTT